>JAFAHH010000772.1 GCA_019237355.1 Acetobacteraceae bacterium
CCATAGGGGCATTGCTCGCCCTGTTGTTAGTGTCCTCAGCACTGGCACGGCAGGCGGATCCACCCCCGGGTACCCCTGATGTAAGGGGCGTTGTGGAGCTCGAGGCGAGCAGCCCCGGAGATATTTCCGTCCGACTTGCCGAAGATATCGCGAGCGTCGTCGATGACGGCCTGACCCGCCGCGTGCTGCCGGTCATCGGAAAGGGCGGTTTGCAGACCTTGGCGGACCTGGTGGGTCTGCGCGGTATCGACCTCGCCATCGTCCAAACCGACGTGCTCGAATATGCCGCCCAGCAAAGGCTGCTTCCAGATCTCGACCGCGTTACTTATGTAACGAAGCTCCCGGAACAAGACTTCCACCTGCTCGCCCGCCCCGAGATCAAGAATGTCAACGATCTGGCCAATTTGCCGGTAAACGTGGACATTCGCGGCAGCGCAACTTCGATCACTGCAGGTCGTTTGTTCCAGGTGCTTAAGGTTACGCCTGTTATCAATAATGACCGCCAAGATAGTGCGATGGAGAAGCTGCGGAAGGGGGAAATCGCCGCCGTCGCCCTGGTGGGCGCCAAGCCCGCGCGGCTGTTTCAGTCGCTCAAGCCGGAGGATGGATTGCATTTCGTGGCCATCCCGTATGATCCGGCCACAAATCCTTATATACCGGCGTCCCTCACCGCCGAGGATTACCCTAGTTTGCTGGGAAAGGGTGAGCCGGTTGAAACCGTAGCGGTCAGCACGGTGCTCCTGGTCGCCAATCTCCAGCCTCGCTCGGATCGCTATCGCAATGCGGCGAACGTCGTTGACACCCTGTTCACCCAATTCCAGCTTCTGAGCGAACCGGGCCACCTTCCGCAATGGCGCGAAGTCAACGTCGCGGCAGAGCTTCCTGGCTGGCGGCGCTTTCCTCCCGCCGAGCAATGGCTCCGGCGCAATGCGCCGGTTGCTGCGCAAACCAGTCCGCAAGACCTGAAAGCGGCTTTTTCCGCCTTCATCGATAAGCGCCAGCAAGTGATCGGCGGCCCCGCCATGTCGCAGGAACAGAAGGATGAGCTCTTCCAGAACTTCTTGCGCTGGAGCGGCGGCCACGCGCAATAGCCGGCGGATCCCCTCACCTCCGGCGCCCTATCGTTCCGTTAACGAGGCCGCAGAGGTTTCACCGTGAACTTAGCCCAGGCTTGGGTACTCCCCCTCGCTTTCCTTTGGCTTGGCAGCGCGGCGATGGCGCAGCCTATGGCACAGGCCACGCCAAAGCGCGGTGGCACGCTCGTGTTTGCAGTCGATTCGGAGCCGGCAAATTACGATTGCCACGCCAATGTGTCGTTCGCCTTCCTGCATCCGGTGGCGCCGCACTATTCCACCCTGCTGAAATTCGATACCGCAAATTATCCCCAAATCGTTGGCGACCTCGCGCAATCCTGGAGCATTTCGCCAGACCGCCGCACCTACACCTTCAAGCTGCATCCAGGCATTTTGTTCCATAATGGGACCAAGCTTACCTCGGCCGATGTGAAGGCAAGTTATCAGCGGATCATTGCACCGCCTCCGGGAGTAGTCTCCTCCCGCCAGGTCGACTATGCGTCGATCGCCAGCATCGAAACTCCTGATCCGCTGACCGTGGTGTTTCATCTGCAATGGCCGGACGCATCCATGCTGGCCAATTTCGCTTCTCCGTGGAACTGCATCTATAGCGCCGTGAAGCTTGCGGAGGACCCGCAATTTCCCAAGACCCATGTCCTGGGTAGCGGCCCGTTCGTATTCATTCGCCATGACAGCGGCAAACGCTGGATTGGCAAGCGCTGGGACGGTTATTTCCTGCCCGGCAAGCCCTATCTCGATGCGTATGAGGCCGATTTCATAAGCGGCAGCGCCGTCGTGAAAGCGCTGGAGACCGGCCGGGTGATGGCGGAGTTTCGCAGTATCACACCGGAAGAGCGCGATGAGCTTACGCACGCGATGGGCGAGCGGATCTCGCTTTATGAGAGTCCCTGGATTATCGATCTCTTGCTTGTACTCAACACGCAGCAGCCGCCCTTTAACGATGTGCGCGTCCGGCGCGCGATTTCGCTTGCGATCGATCGCTGGGGCATGGCCCAAAGCCTCTCGTCCAGCACCTTCCTAAAATACGCGGGCGGCCTAATGCGCCCGGGATCGGCATTCAGCATACCTGAGGCGGAGCTGATCGAGTTGCCTGGCTTCTCCCATGATATTGCAGCCTCCCGCGCGGAAGCGCGCCGGCTTCTCGCGGAAGCTGGAGTGCCGAAGCTGAGCTTCACGCTTACGAATCGCGATATCCCGGTCCCGTACGGGCCGGCTGCCGAGGCCGTGATCGCCGCGTGGCGGGAAATCGGTGTGAGTGTCACGCAGCAAAAGTTGAATACGAAAGATTGGCAATCGGCCCTTGAGAGCGGCCATTTCGCCGCTGCATTCGACTTTTCGGGAGATTACTTCGACGACCCGACCCTGCAGCTTACAAAATATGTGTCGCGCGACCTTTCGCCTGTGAATTACGGCCGTTCAACGGATCGTGTGCTCGACGCGCTTTACGTAGGCCAAGCAATTACGCCGAACCTGCCGCAGCGGACGAAGGTGGTCCGGGAGTTCGAGCGGCGGGCGCTCGAGCAAGCCTATACTGTCCCGATCCTTTGGTGGGACCGCATCGTGGTAACCGAGTCGAATGTCCGCGGCTGGAATATGACTCCAAGCCATTACATCGGCCAGGACCTCACTGACGTCTGGCTTGAGCATTGATCGCGCTTGGCGGCAGCGCCGCTTTAGATCGAATGAGATGCCGGCTTATGCCGGGAACACTTCCTGCAGGCGAGGGTCCCAGAGCTTCACGCCGCCGGTGATTCCTGCTTTGTTGGGTACGATCTTAACCCCTTCCGGCAAAACCTGGTCGATCGCCTTGGCGTTGCCGCCGCCGATATAGAGCACCTGATAGGTCGTCAGTACGCTGATCTGCCGGATTACCCGGTCCAATCGCTTATTCCAGCGTCTTGGCCCGACCTTTTGCAATGCGGCGTTGCCGATATATTGATCGTAGGTCTTATCTTTGCGGGCGGGGTGCTGGCCCAACTCGAGCTGTGGCCCCAAGACACCATTGCGAAACAGTGCAAACCCCATCCCCGTACCTAAGGTGATCACACACTCAATGCCGTGCCCGGTGATGACGCCGAGCGCCTGAACACTCGCATCATTCAGGAGCCGGGCCGGCCGGCCGAGCTGTTCGGATAGGTTTTGCGCGAGAGGGAAGCCGCGCCATTGCTCGGTCCCGAGATTTGGCGCGGTCAGCACGGCTCCATCCCGAACCACGCCGGGGAAGCCGATCGAAATACGATCGAACTCCCCTAGCTTTCCGGCCAAATCCAGCAGAAGGGGCACGACCTTATCGGGCCAGGCAGGATGCGGCGTATCCACTCGCTCCGGCCCAGCAATCATCACGCCGCTCGGGTCGAGGGTGCCGGCCTTCAGCCGGGTGCCTCCAATATCGATCGCCAGCGTGCGTGGCCCTTGCGGCGCTCCTACATCCATAATTCCCCCTTACCCGCCTGCTGCACCCTTGGGTATTTACATAGAGCGCATAGATCGAATGGGATGCCGCCATGAATAGACGGTTGCGCCACCTTGCCCCGAAGCAGAGATTAGCGCAGCGTTCTGGCAAGGCAATATGGCCGATTGGTTCGCCCGCTGGGTTGAATACCCGCACTCCGTCGAGTTCAGGCTCGCCCATACCCCAGCCACACCAGAGATTGCCGTCACTGTCGCACCGGAAGCCATCCGGCGTGCCGGGGCCCGCATCGATCAGCACGCGGCTATTCGTAAGCCTAGCGCCATCATCGGCCACATCGAAGACACGTATCTTGCGGGGTGTTGTGCGCGACTCCACCACGTACAGCTTGCTCTCATCGGGAGAGAAGGCAAGTCCATTGGGGCCGACTATATCATCTGCGACGATTGTGGCCCGGGCCGTTCGCGAGTCTAGGCGATAGACATTCGTGCCGATTTCCGGCGCGGCGATCTGCCCTTCGTAATAGCTCATAATGCCAAAAGGCGGGTCGGTAAACCAGATCGTCTCATCTGATTTCACGACGATATCGTTCGGCGAGTTCAAGCGCTTGCCTTCGAACCGGTCCATGAGCACCGTAATCGACCCATCGTACTCGGTACGGGTGATCCGCCTCGCTTCGTGCTCGCATGAGACCAAGCGGCCTTGGCGGTCGCGGGTATTGCCGTTTGCATTATTGGAGGGCTTACGGAAAACCGAAACCGCCCCGGTCTCCTCCTCCCATTTCATGACGCGATTATTGGGGATGTCGCTCCAGAGAAGGAAGCGCCCGTCCCCGAACCAAACCGGACCTTCGCACCAGCGGCACCCGGTCGCCAGGCGCTCGACCGCCGCCAGAGGGAGCCGGTACTGGTTGAAGCTGGAGTTTAGCACCTGAACCGCCGGGTCAGGATAGCGCTCGCTTGGCTCCCACATCGCAAAGTCCCCTTCGCTAGGGGCAGATTATGCTGGCCGGGTGCTTACGTCAGCCCTGCGCTGTCAAGATGCGAGCGCAGGCGCCCACTCAGCGCAAGCACGAGCATGCGGAAATCGCTGGCGAGAGACCAGAAAGGATGTCCAAAGGTCTGGGGCTGGTTGTGCTCCACCCCGAGATGCGCGCCCCATGCGAGCCCATACCCGGCCACTGGAGCCGCGGCCAGCCAGCGCCAGTCCCGCCGGGCGATTCCAGCGCCGATACAAGCGAGCGCGGCCAGGCTGCCTACGTAGTGGAGGGCGCGCGTCTCCGGCCGGGAATGGGCGCGCAGATATTGTGGCCAGAATTCTTCGTACCTCATCGGCCTCGCTCCCTTGCAGCAAGGCAACCGAGTATCTCAAGCACAACATCGTGGGGAGTCTTCGCAACGTCAACCACGATGGAATTTTCCTCCGGCCCAGGTTCCTCGAGCGTTGCGAACTGGCTCTCGAGCAGCTTCACCGGCATGAAATGCTCGTGGCGGGCCGCCATGCGCCTTTCAATCAGGTCATACGATCCTTTCAGGTAAACCAACGCGACATCCGGCCGGTCCCCGATTAATATTTTACGGTATTGCCGCTTGAGTGCCGAGCAGGCGACAACGCCGGACTGGTGCTGGGCGCGCCAGCGGTCGATCACCGCGGCAATTGCCTCGAGCCACGGTTGGCGGTCGGCATCATTCAAGGGAATCCCCTGGCGCATCTTGGCGATATTTGCAGGCGGATGGAGCTCGTCGCCTTCCTGGAAGCGCCAGCGCATCACCATTGCCAGTAGCGCGGCTGCCGTGGTCTTCCCGGAAGCCGAAACCCCCATGACCACGACGACCGCCGGACCGCGCGGCCGAGGTGCTCCTTCCGCCCAGATGGCCCGTGCTTCGCGCTCGAGATCTTCGGCGTGGGTCTCAGGCATTCCCAGCTTCCTCTCGGCGGATGCTGCGGATCGTGCCATCTGGGCTGGCGATGATCGCTTGTTCCGCCATATCGAGAAACAAGCCAGTTTCGGCAACACCCGCTATCGTTTTCAAGTCGCGCTGCAAGGCCGCCGCATCCATTTCCGCGACACCGTCGCAATCATAGATGTAGTTGCCGTTGTCCGTCACATAAGGGCCATTGCCAGCTTGGCGAAGGCGGGGCGTTAGGCCCAATTGCGCAATCCGGCGTGCGGTGGCGTTGTGCGCGAACTGCACGACTTCAACCGGTAGGGGCGCATGCTGGCCAAGGCGGCTGACCAGCTTGCTTTCATCGGCAATGACGATGAACCGCTTCGCCGCTTGGGCGATTACCTTTTCCCACAACAACGCGCCGCCGAGCCCCTTGATCAGGCCCAGGCGGCTCGTTTCCACCTCATCCGCGCCATCGATTGCGAGATCGAGCCCCGGCACGTCATCGAGGGAAGCTGTTGGGATGCCAAGCCGTCTCGCTTCCGTCTCCGTGCGATTCGAGGTGGCCACGCCGACGACCCGAAGCTGCTCTTCGCGCTGCCGGCGGG
>JAFAHH010000990.1 GCA_019237355.1 Acetobacteraceae bacterium
AAACTAAGAGCCGCACCCAGCGCCGAAAAGCTGAGGAGGGAAGCCCTTTGACTCTCTACCTAATAATCCAGCCTAGGGTGTGCGCGCTCCCCTAGAGCAATCGAATCGGCGCCTCGGCACGGAGGGTTAGACATCGGCTAAGCCAGCCCCGTATAGAGCGCCTTCTCGAAAGCCACGAAAAGGGCCAGAGCTTTGGGATCGGCGAACGGGATCATCTGCATCAGGATAACGCCGGCGACGCCCTTTGCCGGGTCGATCCAGAAATACGTGTTGCCGAGGCCCGCCCAAGCAAGGCTCCCGGGGCTGCGCACGCCCGGAACCTGCGCGGTCGAGATCATGAATCCGAGGCCCCATTTCTTGACCATGCCGGGAAAAAACTCGGCATCGTTCGAATAGGCTGGCACCGCAGTTCTGAGGAGCTGCACCTCGAGGGCACCGATGGCATTTTCCGACATTAGCCGCACGGTCTGCGGGCTCAGCACCTGCCGCCCATCGGCGCGGCCGGCATTCAGGAACAAGCGCTGAAACGCGAGATAGTCCGCTGCGGTGCCGTAGAGCCCGCCACCTCCCATCTGGAATTCCGGCTCCTGAGGCAGCTCGAACGCGATCGGTTCGAGCGTGCCGTTAGCACCGCGAGCGTGCATTCCGGCCAGCCGGGCCCGGTGCTCAGGGGTTAGCCTGAACCCCGTGTCGGTCATGCCGATCGGCCCAAACAGATGTTCCGCGAAATAATCGCCGAGCGTCTGGCCGCTTACCCTCTCCACCGCTTTCCCGACCCAATCGATGTTGATGCCGTAATCCCATCTATCGCCGGGATCGAAGGTCAGCGGCAGGTCGAGCGCCGCGTTCTGGCACGAGATAATGCCGGGGATGCCCTTCTTTTCCATGTAACGGCCCATCTCCGGGCTCCAGATATCGTAGACGAAACCCGCAGTGTGGGTGATCAGATGGCGCAGGGTGATCGGCCGCCGCGCCGGCCGCAGCCTCGGCTCGCCTGCGGCATCGAAGCCTTCGAGTACGTGCGGCGCCGCCAGCTCGGGCAAAATATCCGCGATTGGCCGATCGAGCGCGAGCCGGCCCTGTTCAACGAGCAGCATCGCTGCCGCCGATGTGATCGCTTTCGTCATCGAAGCGATCCAGAACACGGTATCGGGCGTCATCGCGGCGCCGTCCGGCAGGGAGCGCCTGCCAAACGCACCCTGATAGACCAAGCCCGCCGGTGTCGCCGCCATCGCGACGACGCCGGGCACGTCGCCCCGATCGACCGCGGCTTGCAATGCCTGATCGATTAGCGACAGCTGAACCATCACTTCCTCCCTTGTTGGGTCCATCGCAGTATGAGCTAGATTCACGGAACGCGGCAGACAGATCCAAGCTTTTCGGGTCACCACCGCTCCCGCTCTGACGAGCGCGAAGTCAGGGTTTGCGCATCAAATCCGGCCGAGGGGTCGACGACAATCGCGAGTTGAGCTAAAGATTACGCCTGCTGCAATCTGCAGCGAATCAGCAGCAAATTCTCCGAATGGTTGTAACGTCTCGACTTCCTCCGGCAAACCCTCGCACGCATCGACCTCGCCTCCATCCGGCTCCCAGTGGCCAGTTGTGCAACACGACTTAGGCAATTTTTGGATGATCATTATCGCAACGCCGCGGTCGCTTGCGTAGGCGGCACCTCTGTTGCCCCGAACAGCACTCACTCCTGAGGCTTTGCACGGGAGGGGCGGATGCCCATTGAGGAATCCCTTTTTGGATGTGTCTGCTACAAATCCACAAATACTCACTCGTCGCAGCGATCGATGAGGTGGATGAACGAGCCGAACACCGAGCCGCGCCGCAACCCGCAGTCTCCGAGTCCGGTCCCTGCCGAATCGGTCACTGATAGAAATGGTTCGGCCGCACCTTCGTGGACCGCAGTGGCGTAGTGAAACTCGTGGCCACGCAGGCGCAAGCCCGCCGCACCGAGTGGCCCATCTTCGCGCAAGCTCACGCAGCGGTAACCGAGGTGAAGACGCCGCTCGGCAAAGCTGGTGACCAACGGCAGGAGGTCCGCCATGCGATGCCGGGTTCCATCGCCGTCGATCAGCGCTTCGCCCAGAACCATATAGCCCCCGCATTCGCCATAGATGGCCTTTCCCGCCGCCGCGGCTGTGCGAAGGCCGGCGCGAAACCGTTCTGCGGAGCCAAGGGGATCGGCCCAAAGTTCCGGGTAACCACCCGGAAGGTAGACCGCATCGGC
>JAFAHH010000887.1 GCA_019237355.1 Acetobacteraceae bacterium
GGCCTCGCGTGCCTTGCCGCGCGCCTCATCGCGCAGACGGGCGCGTTTGCGTTGCAGGCATCGTTGCAGTTTGCGGGCGTGCTGCTTGAGGAGCCTGGCCTCGGCCTCGCGCCGCTCGAGCACGAACCAGAGGCCGGGATCGGCGGCGCGGCGCTCACGCCAACGCGCCCAGCCGAGCGAGGCGAACAGGCCCGGGTCCTTGGGCGGATCGGCGGGGATGCGGAGGTAGCGCAGGCGGCGCTTCGTCTGCTCGTACTGGCCGCGTTCGGCGAGCAGCTTGAGGGCGCCTCGCTGAGCGCGCCGGTGCAGCCGGCATTCCGCTTGCCACTCGCCCCTGAGCGCCCGGACGTAGAGGTCGCGCGCCTCGGCGCAGTTCTCGCAATGATACCGCCCGCTGCATCGGCTGCTGCCCCAATGGCTGCCGCGCCGCTCGCACCACGCTTCCATGCGACGGTGGAAGGTCGGCTTCTTGAACAGACGCTTCGGCGCGGGCCTTTGCTTGTAATAGGCGTCCTGGATGATCTCGACCCGGAATATGCGCTCGCGCGCCTCAGACGTGATCTCCTCCGGCTTGGGCTCGGGCTCGGGTTCTGTCCGCACGCGGGTTGAGCGCGCGAACGGGGTGGGATTGAGGATGGCGCGGTAGAGGCGGCGGAGGGAACGCGGCAGGAATTCGAACACTGGTCCCCCTCCTTCGCCTCGGGGTTGAAACGGGCTCGGCTGTGTAGAGGGTATATAGTCCTAGATGCAAGGGGAATTTTGCCGCGCCGGCGGCTGTGTTGCTTTCTGGGGCGCAGGCAAGTTTCGAGCTATGTGCAACCGCCCGATGGGAACAGGAAGTTGATGGCAGCCCGATGCCCGCCCGTCACCACCTTGATGTGATTGGACCACCTTGATGTGATTGGAGTGGTGCGATGGATAGTTCTTCAGCGGAAGGTCACGGCTCCGCGGCTGCCAGCGTGAAGGCGAACAGCCGAGAACGTGTTTCACGAGCTCTTCGAGAAGGCGAGAGGCTTTCTGAGCTCGTGCGCGTCGCCGGCCGATCCCTATCGGCGAACGCCCTCCGCTTCGCTCGTCGAGTTGAAACCAGTTTGGGGGTATGGCGGTTGCTGGCGCCCCCTCTCGTACTGCATTCACGCCGCCGGATGTACGTGGCGTATCGTCCTGACTGCGATGTCGTTCATCATCTTCACCCCGAGCTCGCGGTGCTGGCCGAAAGCTGGGTGAAGCATACTCCCAAGAATAGCGGTGACCTGCCGCGGCTTTACGCACTGGCGTTCAACATCAAGCAGATCATCGCCGAAGGCGTGCCGGGCGACTTCGCCGAGCTCGGGGTATTCCGTGGCAACTCCGCCGCAGTGCTGGCCCATTACGCCCGCCAGCACGGACGCTCGGTCTTCCTGTTCGACACGTTCGAAGGTTTCGCCGCGAAGGACTTATCGAGAACTGATGCAAACAAGGTGAGAGATTTTGCTGCCACATCGGTGGATATGGCGCGCGAAGTCGCGGGTGATTCTCAGGTGGTGTATGTAAAGGGACGCTTCCCCGAGACGGTCAATGCCGACACGGAGAGGCGGCAGTACGCGGTTGTGCATCTGGATTGTGATCTGTACGAACCGATGATTGCCGGCCTGAGATTTTTTTTCCCGAGATTGTCGCCGGGCGGTCTGCTCGTGATCCACGATTACGGCGGTGCGCACTGGGATGGAGTGAAGCGGGCCGTAGACGAGTTTACGACCGGGATCAACGAGAGGTTGGTGCAGCTTCCTGACAAAGCCGGTACCGCGATGCTCAGGAAGTCGGCATAAGCGGTGGCCGTCGAGGGCGGCGGTCCGGAAACCGGGATCCGAGCGCAATCTCGTCTCCTTGGCGAGAAGCGGGGCCAGCATCCACCCTGTGTCGCCCGACGTCCGGCGTTCTTCAGGGCCGGCTAAACCCTCGTCGCCTCCTGCGGTGTAATCCGGAGAGATTGTCTAGCGGCAACTTGCGCCCATTTTGCGCAAAATCGCTCGCGCAAATCCATCCAAATTTCCGGAGCGAGCCAGCGAATCAAGCCCAGATACAACATCAGCCCGAGCAGGCCGACAAGCAGCAACTGGGCGACTGGTCGCGCTGAAAACGGCGGCAGCAGCGAGATAGCCCAGCTCGCCCCGGCGGAGAAGGCCGAGGCAAGAAACGGTTTGACGTAAATCGAGGCGACCCGACGCGCGGATACCCCCGTCTTCTTGAACGCGAGATATACAAAAGCGATTTTGGTCACATAGAACAGGCTCACTCCGGCCGCTGTCCCGCTCGCTTGACCGAGCAAGCTACCAGTGAGGACCAAAGCGAAAAAGATTGGGATTTCCACGAGGGAATATAGGAAAAGCGATCTGAACTCCCCGACTGCCCACATCAGCGTGCTGGAAGTCCAGCTGACCGAATCGAATGCCAACCCGACACTCAGAAGCTGAATGACGGGGATTGACGCGCTCCATGTCCCGCCGAAGAAAAGGCTGACGACCGGGGCCGCTGCCGCAGCCTGGAGGCACGCAAGCGGAAACAGGCACGAGAAGACGAGCTTGCACGCTTTGAGTGCCGCTTGTGATTGCCGGTCCGGATCGGATTTGTACTGCGCGAGCACCGGATAGAGGACCGCGCTCAAGTTTCCTGCGAGCATGAGCAAGGGTTGAGCCGCGAAGCGAAAGCCGAAGTAGTAAATGCCGACCGTTGCGTCCTTTGCAAGCAATCCGAGCATGAACGTGGCCCCCTGCCCGATCATAGCGATCGTAACACGGGTGGCGAAGGCGTACGTCGTGTCGCCCACAAGATACCGCCAGCGCGTGGGGCGGGGCGCCAGTCTGATTCCCCCAGAAGTCAGGTACCACCAGACGACGGCTTTGGCCGCGGCGAGCAAGGGCATGGGTAGCAGAAAGCTGTACGCACCGAATCCCGACCAGGCGAGAAACACAGTGAGAGACGATTGAACGACCGACTCGGCCGCTCCGTACAGCGCGGTAGTTCTGAAGCGCATCTGTGCGCGAAGAAGCATCCCGGGTACGATCGAAAGGGCGCCGAGTGGTATGGAGAGTGCGGCGACCGCGAGCAGACCGGTTAACTGCGGGACATCGTAAACAGCAGCCGCAAGGGGGGACACCGCGACGACAAGGATGCCGGCTATCAGGGCGGGGCCAACGCTCATCCACATCGCGGGACCGGACCAGAGCGTTAGAGCACCCCGGCGCCGAAGCAGTACCTCTTCCAGCCCGATATTCGTCAGCGTCCATGCAATGTTCGTGACAGTATACGTCAAGCCAATCAGACCGAAATCGGCGGGCCTGAGCAGCATCGCAAGCAAGAGCTGACTGACGAACACGCAGGCGCGCCCGACCACGTCCTGGGCCAGCAGGAACACCATTCCCGTCAACGCGCGCGCGCCGATCCCTGATTGATCGGTGTAAACCAGGTTGCTTATGAGGTTCGATCCATCGGCGATGGGAGCGCGTCGAGAGCTTTGCGGTGAATTACTACGTTATGATAATCTGCTGTAGGTCATCATAGTCTGAGGAGCTTGTGGAATCTCGATTCCGCCGCCACTCCTATCGGAACGGGCCTGGTGGGCTACTCCTCTATGTCCGCAGGACTGGCCATCTCGTGGTCTCTGGATGATCGATCCGGCCACGTCAAACACAATTGCGAGCGCCCGGGGTCATCGGAGCGCATCAACTGCAGGGGGCAGTCGAAACGAGTGTGCTCGAGAATGACACTTCGGAATGATCCGAGATTGCGGCGGTACCAGACGGGATCCCAGTTAGATCGCGAGAGATCGACGGCCGGCGAATGCCGACAATCACCAGTGACGTCGGTTCACCGTTCGAGAGCCCGGCGGAGGGCGCGTCAATGTGCGTCTATCACATTGCGAGCGCGTGCCCCCGCGTCCCGGTGGGCTCGTGCATCCTCGAGGATTTCTCGGTAGACTTGCTCGGTCTCGGCCGCGACACGCCGCAGAGACATCTTCTCGATATTGATTTGCGACCGCGCCTTCGCCTCGGCCAGACACTGCGGCTCGCCGAGCAAATCGGACAACGCGTTTGCAAGCAAATCGGGCCGGTCGGGCGGAACGAGTATCCCGGCGGCTCCGTTTTCGAGCATCTCCTTGTTCCCCCCGACATCCGTCGCAACCACGGCACACCCTGCTTCCCTGGCTTCCGAGAGTACGAGGCTGGCCGGCTCCGAGCGGGATGCGAGCACGAAGATGTCGGCGCCGCGCATATACGATCCGGGATCATCCGTATGTCCGCGGAAGACGACTCGCCCTGCCGGCGCCACGTCACGCGCGAGCGCTTCGTACTCCGCCTGATGGGGGCCGCTGCCAACCAAATAAAGATGTGCCTCGGGAAAGCGACGGCAAATGATCGCAAAAGCTTTAATCAGGTCATCTACCCCTTTTCGAGGATGAAGGCCGCCCACGTGCAGAATTGCCGGCCGACTCAGTATCGCGGCGTGTGAGGGCGAGCCCGGGGATCGGGGGGAATGGATTGTCCCGTTGAGGACCGTTCTTACCTTTCTGGCGGGTATGCCGCGCCGGATCATCGACTGAGTTACGAAACCGCTTACGCCAATGACGCGATCCGCCGTGCCCATCACAATTGCCAGTGTCTGGAACTCGTTATGGACCGTCGTGACGGATTTGAGCGCAGGAATGTGCGGAAAACTGCGCCGACCAGCGTGCTGGCGATCATGTGCGCGTGAACGATGTCAGGCTTGAACGCCCGGATCAAGCGGACGAGAGCAAGCAATTTGATAGCAGGGCGCGGCGACCGGGCCCCGTGTGCGATCTTGACATGCTTCACGCCGTGAGGCGCGAGTACCGCGTCGAAGTGACCTCCGCGGCGGCAGAGGTAGACGGGGTGTACCGCGTCCGCCTGCGTGCAGGCGAGATCGACGGCTGCGCACACGTTCCCATTGGCGCGGGATGTGTGTGCGTAAGGAGATGGAGGATTCTCACTGCTTCGGCGGCTCTGGACCTGCGGTTGTTGAAATAGATGTCACATCTCGCAGCGTGCTGGGCCGGTCACAGCTCAAGCACACGCTCAGGCTCCATACGGCCGGTTAGGAGATCACGGAAAGCCAGGATATTGCCCCGCAGGCGCCCCCTCCGGTCCACATAAGGCTCCGGCCGCAGCGAACGCAGCACGTTTATGGCCATATTTTTTGCCAGATGCGTCAGCGCGCGGCGGAGAGGATAACCCTGCTTCTTGCGGCTCAGATACAATGGGTTCGCGATTTGGGAGTAGCCGAGGCGCACGCCTGATCCGCGTCCCGACTTTACACCGAGATGGACGCCACACGCCGACTCGATCCGTACGATGCCTCCAAATTGACGCAGGCGGCGCGACAAATCGACATCCTCCTGCCAAGCGTAGAGCGGAAGCCTTTCGTCGAACCAGATGCCGTTCTGGCGCACCGGCGCGACGCGCACGGCCATGTTGCACCCGTAACCGTTGAAAGCCGGCCGCACCTCCCCATCCGCCACTGTATGCTCAGCTACGATCTTCCGCGCTGCATCAATCGAGAGTCCAGGCCCCTTGATTCCATCCGCAAGGACGAGGCCCGTGGCAACGACAATCGACGGATCCCGCTGCATCTCCTGCTCGATCGCCGCAAGGTAGGACGGGTGCGGGATGAAGTCGTCGTCGAAGAAGACGACGACGTCCGCATCGGCGCGCCTGAGGATCGCATTACGCTGCGGCGAGCTTCCCTGGGCTGCGGTTATGGCGATGACATCGCTGAGAACGGATGCACATCCGCGGTAATCGGACTCGCTTGCGCCGCAGACAACGATGGAATCCGGCGGCCGGGATTGTCGGCCCAACTCGGTCAATGTGGCGGCGAGTATATCCGGCCGCCCAAAGGTCGGTATTCCAACAGCGATCTTCATGTCAGTCGACTACGGTGTCCCGGCAGGGTTCGCAACGTGTCTTCGCGCGCGGCGGATTCAAGCGCGGGACACCCGTATGATATGTATCACGATCGCACATATTCGTATTCCTCGGCCAGGCTTGCTTCTGAAGCCAATGCAGACTGCATCGCGGCCTGCATCTGCCAGCGCACGAAAGCTGCTCGCGCACGGGCGTCCACCTTGATGCGGGCAAGGGTCCCGATCAGGAGACCGAGTAGAAAGAAGAACATTACGGAGGTGATCGTGGGCCCGGCGAGGGCCGCCGCCACAAGGATACCGACAATTGCTCCGCAGCAGCCGTCGACCACCATGACCTGTTCCGCGGTCCCGGCTCGGCGCGTTTGCCGTACCGTGCGCA
>JAFAHH010001071.1 GCA_019237355.1 Acetobacteraceae bacterium
CTGGCATTCGATGATTGATCGCATCCACCAGCATGGAAACCCCGAGCGTGTCGGAGAGGAGGATGAACTCCTGCCGGGTCTCGCTGCACATCTGGCCCGTGCGCGTCAGAAATTCGATCGCCGTCTGCCACTCGGCGAAGGTCGGCTCGACGTCGCGGACGAAGTCGTGCAGGTGGCGCACCAGGCTGCTCATAACCCGATTGAGGCGGGGGTCAGGCGTGTTCGCGAAGCTGTTCAGGACCGCTTGCGTAATGGTCTGCTCGTTGAAGTCGGTCATGATGGGCGTCTCCTTTAAGCTGCGCCCGGGTTGGGGCGGCGACCTTGCCAGGCGTCGTCGAGCAGGGCGCGAATGGCGTCCCGCTCAATGGGGCGCGGATTCCAATACGGCGAGGCGACGACGAGGTCGGCGGCTTCATCGACGCCGCTCGCCGGCATGCCGATCTCGCGCAGGCTGGTTGGTGCCCCCAGGCTGCGGGCGAGGTCGAACAAAGCCTGCGGCGCATTCTGTGACGTCCCGAGCGCACGGGCCACGCGGGCCATCGCTTCAGGCGCGGCCGAGGCGTTGTAGGCGGCCGCGTGCGGGAGCACGACTGTGTGGGTTTCGGCGTGCGGCAGGTCGAAAGTGCCGCCGAGCACGTGGCAGAGCTTGTGATGCAGCGCCATGCCGACTGAGCCCAGGCAGGTGCCGCAGAGCCACGCACCGTAAAGCGCATCCGACCTGGCCTCGGGGTCACGCGGGTTCGCGACGATGCGCGGCAGCGCTCGTGCGATTGCGGCGATGCCGGCTTCAGCAAGCATCGAAATGACTGGGTTGGCCTCTTCGGCGTACAGCGCTTCGACCGCATGGGCGATCGCGTTCATGCCCGAGGTCACCGACAAGGCGGGCGGCAGGGTCAGCGTGAGGTCCACGTCGTAGATGACCACCTCAGGGAGGATCTTTGGGCCACGCTGGGCCGTTTTGCGCCCGCCTTCAGTCTCGCCCAGAATGGGCGTGGCCTCGGACCCGGCGTAGGTGGTTGGGATCACCACTTGGGGCAGGTCGGTGCGCAGCGCGATCGCCTTGCCCAGTCCCGTCGTTGAGCCGCCGCCGAGGGCCACCAAGCAGTCGGTGCCGAGCTCGCGCGCCACCGCCAGGCCGCGCTCGGTCACGTCGGTCGGCGTGTGCATGGCGGCCTCGGTAAATAGCCCCGCCGCAAGAACGCCGAGGCGGTCAGCGAGGGCCCGCGCGTTGCCCTCTTGGGGCGGTGTCGAGAGCACCAGTGCCCGGCTGCAGCCGAGACGTCGGACCTCGTCGGCCACCCGGGCCAGCGTACCGGCGCCGAACACCACGCGAGCGGGCAGCGCGGTATAAACAAAAGGTTCCAATGTTACGCACCTCCCATCTCCAAGCCGCAAGAAGGGGCGTGTGAGGTGCGTTTGATCCCCGGCCAGCGCCGGTCAGCCAATCAGACGTCCTCCCTGGTGCCGGGTTTCCCGGCACGCACCCGCTTGCGGCGGACTTGTCGGGGGAGAATTGTCCGGCTGCAACATCGGGTCCTACACAATTGTTGCGAATTTCTGCACAAAATGCGCATCGTTGCCGCGCCGCGGACAGCGGCTGCTAGCTGCGTGCCGCACGCCGGAATGCAGCGGGGGTTGTTCCGGTGAACCGGCCGAAGACGCGCGTCATGTGCTGCTGGTGGGAGAAGCCGCACGCGAACGCGATCTGCGCGACGGATCGGTCGGTCTCGCGAAGCAGGCGTTTGGCGCGCTCCATGCGAGACCGCAGCAAGTACCGGTGGGGCGCCATACCCATGCTGGCTTTGAACTGGCGGATAAAGTGCGCCGGGCTGAGGCCGGCCGCACCGGCGATCTCTTCAAGCGACGGCGACCTGGAGAGGTTCACATCCATGAGCTCTAGCGCCCGGGCGAGCTGGGCGCGGGTCAACCCGCTCCGCCGCGCAACGTGTTGCGGAAGACGATTCGAGTGGGCGCGCAATAGGCGAGCACCCAGTGCGCGCGCGAGCTGGTCGGCATACACCCTCGCCCCCGGGTCCGGGTCGGCTAAAGCCTCGCGGACCCCAAGCGCGAGCTGCTCGATCAGGCCATCCTAGTCGCCGAGGCGGGGTACAAGCTCGACTAAAGCGGGATCGCCGCGGACGAGCTCGGCGCCACCTGGCGTAGCACCGCATCGCGCAGGTAGACATGTAAGCTCTCGAGCTGGCCCTCGAGCTCCACGCCGAAATCCACGCCGCCAGTCAGGATGAACCAACCACCCGGGGTGACGGTGCGCCGCTCGAGGCTCTTGCCTAGGATCCGGCTGACCCCGACAGGACCATCGAGGTGAACGATCACCAGGTGGTCGGGGACGGCACGAAACGAGTCCTCATAGGCTTTTCCAGCTGGGCAGAGGCGTAGAGCGACGACCAGCCGAGCCCGTCGCTTGCGACGTGGACGCGATTCTCCTTGCGCCACAGAATGCCGTGCGTCTCGCGAATGCTGAAGGAGCCGCTCGGGTCCGCCATTGCGCTGCTCTCCGGCTCTAAGCTGGGTAGGGCGGCGTTCGTGTCGATACCCGCCACATCCGAGTTATAAATTGCACTCCGTGCGGGGCAGACGAGCCATTCCTTGTGGCCGCACGCTACCTTCGTCAGTCTGGCCCCCTTTGGAGATCGTAGCTGAGGTCGGCGATCAGGTATGCTTGTTTAAACCATCTGGGCGGCCAGCCGTGTGCAACTTATAGTAGCAGTCGGCCCGCACTCCCGGTATAACGGCCTCACGTTTGTGTGAGGCTCGGCTTTGCGAGACTAGGGTGCGGCATGACAATCCAGGTCACTGTGGCGAACGCATATGCGGTGGCAATGGCAAGCGACAGGCACGTCTATCGCGGCGGCCATACCCTCTCGACTGGGCGGCAAAGCAAGCTTTTCAGGCTGCGTGGCCGCGTCCCTGCCGCGATGATGAGCGCTGGGTCGTTTTCGCTGCTTGGCTTTCCCCTCTCGCGGTTCACTTTGGCGATCGAAGCGGCGCTTGCGGCCACCCGGGATGCCGGGCCGGATGGTCTTGCCGAAGCGGCGCTCGGCGCACTGCAACAGCGGGTCAAAGTGCCCGGTGGCAGCCCCGACATGGCGCAACGGGATACCGAGATACTGGCCCAGGCTGCCGATCTCGTCCTCGGCCATGCACGCGCTTATGGGGATTGGGGCGCGGGGCTCGAAAAGCTTCTCCAAGAGATCAGACGGGCGCCGCGCTGCGATGGGGGCGAAGAAGTCGAGGCGCTCGGCCGGGCCGTATGGCAGGAGCGAGCGGTTTCGCTCGCAACGCTTGCGCGCTGCCCGAACGTGGCCGAGGCGCTAAGCTCCGTGCCCGACCTGCTGGGTGAGGCAGCGATCAGCGCGCTGGTGCGTGACTGGGGCCAGTTGCCGGATGCCAGCATCATGATTGGCCTGTGCTGCCCAGGCACCGGGGTTCCAGCCGTCGTCTCGGTAAACGTCCGCAGGGGACTTGGCGACCGCCTGTTATTTGCGCCGCGTTACGACCGGACCTACTACGTTTTGCACCGTGCCGGACGCAGTCTCCTGCTCAGCCAAGGGTCGGGTGGTGCTCGGGTGGCGGCGATGATCGAGGGGATTGCGTCAGAGTATCTCGCGAGCCACCCAGCCAGGGACGAAACGGCTGGGCTGGTCGATCAGCGCTGGCAGCGCACCCATGAGCGCATCGCGGTATCGAGCCCCGATGAACTAGCGGGCATCGCAGCAGGCCTGGTGTCTGCGGCAGAGGTGATCGGATACTTGACCGGCGAGGACGAAGGGTCGGTGGCCGGGACCGAGGCGGTGCTGGTGACACCGCAAGGGTTGTTCCCGCAGAGCCGGGAACGCGGCTTGCATAGGAAGGGCTGTTATTCCGAGCCCGGCGAGCTCGGGCTCTGAATCTCTGCTTGCAAAACGCAGGGCGGCACCGCATTTCAACGGCATTGCAACCGGCATTCAGCCGGGATCTGAAGCGGGCGCAGAGGCGAGAGCTTCGGGCGCCCTCCTGGTATGGAGAACCTACTGTGGCCGGCACGCCTCTTGAAAAGATTCGCAATATAGGAATCACCGCTCATATCGATGCGGGCAAAACCACGACCACCGAACGCATCCTCTATTACACCGGGATGTCGCACCGGATCGGCGAGGTGCACGAAGGGAACACCACGACCGATTACATGGAACAGGAGCGGGAGCGGGGGATCACGATTACCTCCGCGGCGGTTACTTGTTCGTGGAAAAACTACCAGATCAACATCATCGACACACCCGGCCATATCGATTTCAACATCGAGGTAAACCGGTCGCTGCGCGTGCTCGACGGCGCGATCTTCATCATTGAAGGTGTGGCCGGCGTGCAGCCTCAGTCGGAGACCAACTGGCGGCTAGCCGACCGGTACAACGTGCCGCGGATCGTATTCATCAACAAGCTCGACCGGACCGGCGCCGACTTCTTCCGCGCGGTGGATTCGCTGAAAGAGAAGCTCGGCATTGTGCCGCTTTCGTTGCAATTGCCAATCGGGATTGAGGATAAGTTCGTCGGTGTCGTCGATCTGGTCGAGATGAAAGCAATCGTCTGGGAAGGCGGCGAGCTTGGCGCGAAATACCACGACGAGCCAATCCCAGCCGAGCTCGAAGAGCAGGCACGGGAATACCGCCAAAACCTGCTCGATACCGCTCTATCGGTCGATGATGCGGCGATGGAGGAGTATTTTGAGAACGGCGACGTTTCCGTTGAGACCCTAAAACGGTGCATCAAGGCGGGCACGATCAGCGGCGCCTTCCGCCCGGTGCTGTGCGGGACCGCCTTCAAGAATAAGGGGGTGCAGCCGCTGCTCGATGCAGTTCTCGATTACCTGCCGAGCCCGGTCGATGTGCCCGGTATCAAGGTGGCGGCCGAGGAAGGCGAGGATGAGCATGCCGATCGGCGCATCATCAAAGCCGATCCGAACGCGCCCTTTGCTGGCCTTGCGTTCAAGATCATCAACGACAAGTACGGCACGCTTACCTTTGTGCGGGTCTACGCGGGCACTTTGAAATCCGGCGATACGGTTCTGAACACCACCAAGGGCCACCGCGAGCGCATCGGCCGCATGTTCCAGATGCATGCGGACAAGCGGCAGGAGATCAAGGAGGTTTCGGCGGGCGACATCGCGGCCTTTGTTGGCCTGAAGGATACGGGGACTGGGGATACGCTGGCCTCGCCAGAGGATCCCGTGATCCTGGAGCGCATGGCCTTCCCAGTGCCGGTGATCGATATTTCGGTCGAGCCCAAAACTAAGGAGTCGATCGAGAAAATGTCGATCGGGTTGCAGAAGCTGGCTGGGGAAGACCCGAGCCTGCGGCTGCGCACGGATCAGGAGACCGGGCAGACAATTCTCTCCGGCATGGGCGAGCTGCATCTCGAGATCATCATCGACCGGCTCAAGCGCGAGTACAACGTCGAGGCAAATATCGGGGCGCCGCAGGTGGCGTATCGGGAAACGATCACCCGGCCTTACACCGAGACCTACACGCATAAGAAGCAGACCGGCGGCGCTGGCCAGTTTGCCGAGGTGAAAATCGTCTTCGAGCCGCTCGAGCGGAACCAGGGCGTTCAGTTCGAGAATGCAGTCGTCGGTGGGGCGGTGCCGCGGGAATACATCCCGGCGGTCGAGAAGGGGATCAAGACGCAGTCTGAAACCGGGGTTCTGGCCGGGTTCCCGACGGTGGATTTCAAGGCCACGCTGGTGGACGGAAAATACCACGATGTGGACAGCTCGGCGCTCGCCTTCGAAATTGCGTCGAAAGCCGCGTTCCGCGATGGAATGAAAAAAGCCAGCCCGATCATCCTCGAGCCGGTAATGGATGTGGAGGTCACGACCCCGCAAGACCACGTTGGTGATGTCGTCGGTGACCTCAATCGCCGCCGGGGCATGATCCAAAGCCAGGAGAGCACGGGCTCCACCGTAATCGTGCGGGCCCATGTTCCGCTTAAGGAAATGTTCGGGTACATTTCCGACCTTCGGAGCATGACCAAGGGACGTGCGTCCTTTACCATGCAATTCCATCATTACGATCCGTTGCCGCGGAACCTGGCTGACGAGATCATGGCCAAGAGCGCCTGAAGCGGGAGGTGAACCGCCAATGAGAGGGGAGGGTTGAGTGGATAGCCCGCGTCTGCATTGGATGCGGGGTCGGCAGGAGGAGGGGCCGGGTGTTCCCCGGACCCTCGAATGGATCGGGTGCGACGACGCGGGCGAGGCCATCGCCCGCGTTGTTCGTATCCGGGGCCCCGTGTCTACAGGCTGGCGGCAGTACTGGGCTGTCGCCCTGGATGAGGAAGCTCGGGTGGTTGAGCTTCGCCCGACCCCGCCGGAAGGGGCGGGCTGGCTCGCCTATATTGGCGGCCAGGTCGTTGGCCGGGCTGCACTGCCGCTCCAGGCGGTCCGAACGGCAGAAGCCGCGCTAGGGGCGGACTAGGCCGCTTTCATCCTAAGTGAAAGCGCCCTAGCTTTGTTTTGCGAGCATCAACGGGCCCCATCGCGCCGGCGCGATCGGAACCCGGTCACGCGCTCCTGGAACCGCAAGCCTTGGACTTTGCGGCGGCAAAACAGTGCGACTGCCCCGACAAGATCAGGCTTGTCCGCTCCGGGACCACATCCAGGTCAGAAAAGAATTGCGCCGTGTATCGCTCCGCCCGGAGAGTTGGGCTCAAAATCCTCGTCGCGTCGTAGGGTGCCACCGAGTTCTCAAACAAAAAAATCTGCCGCCCTGGGCCATTGGTGCGCTGGTGACTTCGCACCCGGTTCGATCAGAGTGGTTGCGGGAGCTCTCATATCAACGGCTGCTCCTGGGACCACGTGTAAGATGCCCCGATCCCAGGCTCGGAAGCAGCGGCAGAGGAGAGCACGGCTCCAGCCGGGTCGAAAACGACCGGGCAATCGGAAGGATTTGGCCCGCATACGGCTGGCACCGCCCCAGCCGGCAGCGCTGCCACAACCGAGAGCCCCAGCAACATGGGAACCAGGCTTGATACCAGTTTCATTCTCCTCCCCGCTTACAGGCGCCCGACAAGCATCGGTGTTAATCATCCCCGAGCACCGGCGCCGGCGCAGCATCGTGCAAACGGAGGAGACTCTCCTCCAGAGTTACGGACACTGTGAAGACACAATCGCATTGATGCGCGGGCGCCAACCCAGCACCGGCCCGTGTTCGACTGGCGCTGATCGAGAGGAGCAGGGCTAAGGCGCACTCCGTGCAGAAACCGATGCGCGAGTATTGCCGGTGTTAGGGGTGCCAATGCTAGTCCGACCGCTTTGGCAGGACTGGTGTTGGTTTGCAGGAGTCACGCAGCCTGATGCAGCCATAGCTCTGGGCTCAACCCATCTTGGCGACCGTGCTGAACGGCCTCTATAAACACCCAACAAACATGAGGCGCCGATGGATGTAGCCGAATACGAAGCTGCTGACGCCCGCGACCACATGGTCGATTGTCAGCTTCGTCCCAACAAGGTGTCGGATCCGCGTATCCTTGCGGCCATGCGGTCCATACCCCGGGAGCGATTCTTGCCACCGGAACTCGCCTGCCGCGCTTACGTCGATGAGGATGTGCCATTGGCAAACGGGCGGGTGCTGATCGAGCCGCTCGTTATCGCACGCCTGATCCAGCTCGCGGCGCCAACGCCATCCGATCGCGTGCTCATTGTTGCCGCCGGAACAGGCTATGGCGCGGCGGTGATGGCCGCCTGCACGCCCCATGTGATTGCGCTGGAACAAGACCCAGATTTGTTGAAGATTGCCTGGGCGGTGCTGCCCTCCATAGCGCGCTCGGTGGCGATCATTCAAGGCAAGCTGGACGCGGGCTGGCCGCAAGAATCGCCGTACGACATCGTCCTGCTGGAGGGCGCGGTGCATGACATTCCGGCCGCTTTGGGCCGGCAGCTCAATGCGAACGGAGGGCGGTTGGTGACCGTGATGGCGGGCCGTGGACGGGTGGGCACGGCAGTGCTCGCCGAGCCGACGCCGGTTGGGCTGCGAGCTCAGCCGGCTTTCGATTGTGCGACGCCGCTGATTCCGTCGCTGCTTCCGCCGCCGAAATTCGAGTTCTGAGCGCTTCCAGCCCGACTGGAGGCGCTTTGGCTTTGCTTTGTCGCGCACCATTGGGTCCATCGGGCGGGCGCGATCTGAACCCGGCCACGAGCTCCTGGAATTGCAAGCCATTCCAGTTAAGCGCGATCTGCTCTAATCCCTCACGCTTCGAGATTGCGGTAATGTAGGCGAACCAGCTCCTGCGGCGTTTGGTCGGTCTTGATGGCACCCGACTCAATCCGCGTCGCAAGCGCTCGCTCCATCGATTGCCCCACATCCATCGCGCTATCGAACCGAAGGATTTGTGCGGCCTTGACCGAGCCTTCGAGGGGAACGGCTGCACCATAGTAGCCTGCCGCCTTTGCAGCGAGCACCGCCTCGCGTGGATGCTGGCCGGCCCATTGCCGCGCGCGCTTGAATGCGCGAGCGATCTTGGCCGCAGTCTCGGGGGTGGCAGGTTACGCCCGGAGCGTAGCCGATAACAAAGGTGTTGCGGTCTGCGCCACCCGCCGTTGCTCCGTGGCCGCCAACTTTGGGATCGATATGAAAGGGGCCGTCAGCGCAAGCGCCAAGCTTGCGCGCCTACTGATTCTGATTTCATTCGTGCTCTTCCTCCTGCCTAGCCCGGGGGCAAGGTTGATACAACATGCCCCGTCCTTCCCCGGGGTATTCGCATCGTTGCCAAAGGCTGCAGTATCGCGTAGGGCCGTTTTCAAGAAACGGCTCCTCAGAACGGCCTAAAGGCCGCCGCTCATTTGCTTACATTACTCAATACATTTTAGGCCGTGCACGCTCTCGGCGCAAGGAGAATCCAGCAGCGAGCTGAGCGGGCGGCCTGCCAGGGCCAACGCTTGATTGCGGGAAGGCCGACACGTCGCGCGCGTCAACCGGCGACCCAAGACCCTGCCCTGGTCGGCCAAAGTGGCGGCTCGGCGACAGGAGTCGGGAAACCTCCCCAGTTGTGCGAACGGTCTTGGTCCGCTTAGAAGACTGTGCCAGATGATAGGCTTGTGAACCCACGGGGCGAGCAAATGAAAGTGCACGGCTGGTTGCTCGGCATGAGCATGGTCCTGATCGCTGGGCCGGTTCTGGCCCAGCCCGCCAGGTCGTCACAGCCCACGCTGGGGGGCGCCGCACCGCGTCCAGCAGCGACGGGTATGCCGGCGGGGCCCCCCGCCTCGGCGGTTACAGGGGCGCGTACGATACAGGAAGCCCTGGCGGCAACCTACTTGACTGATCCGATGCTTCTTGAGGAGCGTGCCAGATTACGGGCGACGGATGAAGGGGTGCCGCAAGCGCTCGCCGGGTGGCGACCCACAGTCATTGTCAGCGGAAATGTCGGCTATCAGGACGGCCTCGCTAAGTTTCCAAACGGTAAATCCGAGCTGACGGCCGATATGGCGACTGCGATGGCGACAATCACCCAGCCGGTTTATCGAGGCGGACGAACTCAGGCGCAGACCCATCAGGCCGAAAACAATGTACTGGCAGAGCGCGCCCGCCTCATCGCGCAGGAAGAACAGAGTTTCATTAACACGGTGAATGCCTATGTAGGCGTGATCCAGAACCAGCAGATCTTGCAGCTCAATATCAACAACGAGCAGGTTCTGCGGCGGCAGCTTCAGGCGACCAATGACCGTTTCCGGGTGGGCGAAATCACCCGCACAGACGTAGCGCAAGCCGAGGCGTCCTTGGCGGGGGCCATCGCGCAGAGGGAAACCGCAGCCGGCAATCTGGCGACAGCTCGCGCCATGTATCAACGTTCAGTGGGCGCGCTTCCTCCGGGTAACCTGGTTGAGCCGCAACCTTTGGGACTGCCAGTGAGAACCGAGCAGCAGGCGGTCGCCTTGGCCGCCGCCAATAATGCCAACGTCATCGCCAACATGTTTGCCGAGTCTGCCGCGCGCGATGCCATCGATGTTGCGTACAGCGCGCTGATGCCTACCGTAAATGTCGTCGGGCAGAGTTTCTTTGAAAAGAACCCCTCAACAGTTCAGAGGCACTCACAGCTAAATGGCTATTCGGTGACGGCGCAGCTTTCGGTGCCGCTCTACCAGGGCGGGGCAGAGTACTCCATGGTGCGGCAGGCGCGGCAGAACGAGCAACTGGCCCGTAAGGCCCTCGATGATGCACGCCGGGCTGCTGTACAGCAGGCCATTCAGGCCTGGGAAACCTTGGTCGCCGCCCGCGCCACAGCCGATAGCACCCGGTCCCAGATCGTCGCCAACCAAATTGCCCTCGAAGGGGTCGAGCGGGAGGCCATCGTGGGGAGCCGGACCACCCTGGATGTGCTGAATCAGCAGCAGACCTTGCTGAACTCGCAAGTGACCTTGGTGCAAAATCTCGCCCAAGTGGTTACGGCCTCCTATACCGTGGCCCAGGCGGTTGGGCGTCTTACCGCGCGTGATCTTAAGCTTTCAGTACCGCTTTACGACGATACAGCTTACTACAACGCCGTGCGCAATCGGTTGTTTGGCACGGGCGACTATGCGACCGGTCAGCCGGGTCGCTGACCGTATGGAGAATTGAAATGGCCGAAGCACCGAACCCAACACCCGAGCACCCGCAGCCTGCATCGGATCCGTCGATGGAGGACATCCTCGCCTCGATCCGGCGGATTCTCAGCGAGGACGAGGCCGCTCCAGACCCGGCGCAGCCGGGTTCTGGGTACACCCCGAAACCTGCCTCGATGCGCCCCGACGAGGTGTTGGAATTGGATCATAGCATGATGGTTTCCGAGCCTGAGAACGCGCCGTCTCATAACCCGGGTTTTCAGCCGCATGAGCCTGAGGGTGCTGCGCAGGCACAGCCGGCGCCCGAACAACCCGGCGCCGCGCCAGGCGCCCCCGAACCCAGCAAAGAACGGCTCGTCGCGCCCGAAGCAGCGGCTGCGGCTGCGGCGTCGGTTGGCAGTCTGGTGCGCACCCTTAGCGGGCGCTCGACCGCCGTACATCGTGGCGGGCCAAC
>JAFAHH010001090.1 GCA_019237355.1 Acetobacteraceae bacterium
CTCCTCCGCCGTCGGGGGCAGCGAATCATTGGTCCACTAACCGTGCTTATTGGCTTTCGGCGGATTGATCACGCCCGCATTGTGGCCTGAACCGCCCAGGACGAAGCGCACGGGGCCGCCGAACAGTTTGGTCCCGGCATAGGTCGCTTCCCAGCCCGCTACGTGATCTTCCTTGAGCGAGATGAAGCAGACCGGCTCTTTGACCGCGCTGAGATGGATAGGCGTGCCGTTCAGCGTCAACGAGCCGGGATGCGTGAGCGCGTTCTTCAGCACGATGTTGCGGGTATAGGTGCGGATCATCTTGCCGGGCATGCCGACGGGGTCGGCGAACCAAAACAGCATGTCGGAGGGCACGGCTTCTTCCGCCAGCAGGTAGTGGCTGACAACATTCGACCAAATCAGGTCATTGGCGCGCACCAGGCTGAAAAGCTGGGCCAGCTCCGTGCCCTCCACATACCCTTTCCGCTCAGTGTAGTTGTCGATCGCCTGTAACTGCTGGTCATTGATGATTGCGGCGAACTCGCCGAGATCCCGGAAATCGGTCATGGTCGCAATCAATGTGGCCGATTTGACCCGGTCGTCGCCCTTGGCGGCCATGTGCGCCAGGGTTGCCGCCGTCAGCGTGCCGCCCAGGCAATAGCCGACCAGGTTCGCGTCCCGCTCCCCAATGGCTTGCTCGATCGCGTCCAAAGCGGCGAGCGGGCCTTCCGTCATGTAATTCTCGAAATCCTTCGCCGCATGCGTGGCGGAAGGATTGACCCAGGACAGGGCGAAGACGGTAAATCCCTTGCCCACAAGCCAGTTGATGAAGCTATTGTCCGGCTTCAGATCGAATAGATAAAACTTGTTTACCCATGGCGGAACAAGCAGGAGAGGCCGGCGGAATGTTTTTTCCGTCGCCGGCGCGTATTGGATGAGCTGCATCAGATCATTCTGGTAGATAACGCTTCCCGGTGTGGCGGCAATGTTCCGCCCGAGCTCGAAGGCTTCCGGGCCGCGCCGCTTCACTAATCCTCGGTTTTCGACGATGTCTTCCAGAAAATTATAAAGCCCCTGAAGCAGGCTTTCGCCCCCGGTGTCCACCGCTTTCTTGATCACTTCCGGATTGGTCAACGCGAAATTGCTGGGCGAGAGCGCGTCGACATATTGTTTGGTTGCAAACTCGACGGTCCGCTGCGTCACCGGGTCCAGGCCTTTCACGTTCGCGACCAAATTCTGCAGCCAGCGCGAGCCGATCAGGTACGATTGCTTCAAATAATGAAAGACTAGCTCGTCGTTCCACGCCGCGTGCTTGAACCGCCGGTCGCCGCGGGCGGGCCCAGCCGCCGCTACGGGCTCCTGCCCTAGCATGCGCTGCGCCATTTGCCGCCAAAGCCCGGCATATTCCTGCCACAACCCGAATTGCTCCTGGGCCAAGTAGAACGGATCGCTGGCCAGGTGGATCGAGAGATCACCGAAAGCCTTCCAAACCGGCGTGGGGTCAATCGGTCCCGACCAGATGGCCCCCAAATTCTGCAAGTTATCCTGCAGCAGCTTTTGTGTTTTGGCGCCCAGTTCTGCCAAACGGCGTGCCGTATCCGGGGACGATCCGGTCGGTTGAGGCGCGTTCGCACTGTTGCTCATTGGCGCTGATCCTGGCTTCTTTCGCGTTCCCCGAACACGAGTTCTTTCGTGCTATTCTTATTCGCGCCGCATTCGTTGCGTTTGCGGCGGCATCGGGCCAGTCAACTCTGGCCAGCCGCGATGGGCAATGTTCGGCTCAGTTCCCCGAAATGTCCAGCCTAGACCTGATCGCGGCCGAATGGATCCGCCAAGCACCCGGGAGCGCGTGCAAATGGCTGGCAAACAAGAGCTGGAGGGGTTCGATGTGAATGCAGGCCGCGCTTGGCAGCCCCAACGGCTTGCTTCAACATCGGCCTCTCGCATAGGGCGCGTGCATCGAGACTTCCAGTCAATCCCGAATGTGACTACGATCTACTCAGCGCGCGCGTCACCCTGAGAGCGCGGACGAGCACACGACTAGCCTAGAGCGCGATGGGTTGAGGCGGACTCGGGTTCCCAATTCGCAAGCGAATTGGGGGCCCGATCGTCAGAAAGCCTGAATCGCGCTCTCAAAACCAAGAATCCTAGAGCGGGATGACTTGACCTCAAGTCCCGCTGTAGCGCACGTCAGCCTGAACCGGCAACGACCCATCCAAGCACGGACTTGCGCGACAGGCTCAGCGCAGTGTCTGCACCAAATCGAGCCCAGGGAGGATGCCAATGATCACGCT
>JAFAHH010001107.1 GCA_019237355.1 Acetobacteraceae bacterium
GCGCATGGGCTTGGACACTGACCGTTCCGTGGTGAATGAGTGGGGACGCTGCCACGACGTAAAAAACCTCTTTATTGTCGATGGCAGCATCTGGGTTACCTCAGGTGGCGTGAACCCGACATCGACGATCCAGGCCCTGGCGCTCTACATTGCCGACAACATCAAAAAGCGCCTCGCCACACTGTTCGACTGACCAGTTCCACGTCACTGTCGTCGTGGCGAGGGAACCCGGTTCCGGAATGACGCGCGCCGCGTAATGACCCGCGAACTTCGGAAGACCATTGCGCCGGGCCCTGAGACTGCCCAAAACAGAAGGTGTGGCGGGTGTCGAGCCATCCTGTCCGGGTTTGACGCGCGCCATCCAATCGCGAAAGGAAATCACAGATCGCTCCCGACTAGCTGCCGTTGACCTGCCGCAAGATTTTCGTCCACCGGTCCACTATCGGCAGCACCGGGTCGGCCTGCTCGGGCGGGAACATCGGCACGACGCGGGCGACGCCCATATCCGCCAAGCGCTTTACCCGATCGAGATCCTCCCCAGGCCGAACGAGGTGATCTCGATGGATGCCGGATCGCGCCCGGCCCCCCAGCCATTTCACGGAATTTCGGAAGAACCTCAGCGACATCGCCACGGGCGGTCGAGATCCAGCCATCGCCATAGCGAATGGCGCGCCGTGCGCCATGCGGGAAAGCGCCGCCGACGTGGATCAGCGGATGCGGTTTCTGCACCGGTTTGGGTCGGGCGATCAGTTATATACTAACTTCACGATGCACAAGCCGGCTTCGAACGCAATCGCGCGGAATTCGCCAACGGGGGGCTGGCGCAAACGTGCGCAATGGGCCCAACGCAAGCTCGAAGCGTTACCGGCGGCAATGTGGGTCATCATCATTTCGACAGCCGTCCTTGCCGTTTTTTCCGTAACGAACGTCGTATACCAGGTGCTGCGTAAACCGACAGAGGTGTTCGCCCCCATAAGCAACGGCTTCAACAAGCTGCCTTCAGAAACCTGGCGGCAGTAGGGGCGGCTGTTTCGGGAGTATTCCACCGCCTCCATCTCTCCCGAGCTGCTGGCCGCGCTGGCCCAGGTCGAGAGCGCCGGCAATCCACTTGCGATTACGTATTGGCGGTGGCGTCTTACGTGGAAGCCGTTCTCGGTGTACGAGCCTGCCTCGAGTGCCGTCGGCATGTACCAGTTGACCGACGCAGCCTATGCCGAGGCGCAAGGTTATTGCATCCTCAATCATGTGGTCAGCGAGAAAGGCTGCACGTCCAACGGTCTCGATTCGCGGGCACTGCCGACCCGCGCCACTGAGCTTGCAGCGGTTTTCTTGGATCGTAATATCGAGGCTATTGTCGGCCGTCGGCCGCCTGCGACAGTAAGCGCGCAGCAGAAGCAGGAGCTGGCTGCGATAATTTATCTTTGCGGCGCGGGTCGGGCGAAAGCGTTCGTGCGCCGCGGCTTCCATTTACTGCCCGGCGAGCGCTGCGGTGATCACGACGTTGCAGCATATATCGCCGAAATCAAGGTGATGAAGCGGGAATTCCTGCGCTTCGCCGCCGAAAACCAGGGTGGACGTCCCTGACCCTTCCGCGAGTTCTGTCGCGCGTGCGATTGGGGCGTCCACGGTCCCCAAACTTTGAGTCATTTCAGCCTTGCCCGATACGGGCGCGGCGCAACGTGCGCTGCCAATCAGCGGCCACCGCGTCGAGTGCCTGCTTGGCGGTTTTCTGACCTTGCAGGGCTTCGGATATACCGGTGCGGAGGGTCAGCTCCAGCGTGGTCCAGACCGGATGGGCAGGGGTCGGGATGCCGGTCTCGATGGCGCGCGCCGCCTTTGGCGGCCAGCCCAGCTTCTCGGCCACCGCCGGGTCGTTCAGCACCGAGCCGCGCGGCGGCGCGTTGCCGCGCTCCATCGAACGCAGCTGCCATTGTCTGCTGCACGCCATGCGAATGAACTCGATCGACCAATCCGCATTCTTCGCGTATTTCGATACGGCGAGAAAATGGCCGTCGATCCAGGTCCGGCTCTGGCTCTTGTCAGTGTGGCCGGGCACCAGGTCAGCAGACCAGTTTCCCCCTGTTTTCGACAGGGCGGGGTCGTTTATCAACGTCATATAAGGCGCGAAGGTTTGCGCCATTACGTAGCGGTCGCGCTGGCCGCCGGCGATGATCTCGTCGAATTCCCAGGTCGTGACCTCCGGCGGCGTCACCTTGTCCTTGACCACCAGGTCCGCCATGAACTGCAGTGCCGCCACCGCCTTTTCGTCGTTGATGAAGATTTCGCCGGTCTTGAAGTCCACCATCCGCCCACCGGCGGAGTAGAGCCATGAAGCCAGACTGGGGTAAAGGCCAGGCCCCTGTTTGCCCATCAGCCCGAAAGCGTAGCGATCGGGCGGCGCATTGAGGGCGAGTGCTGCCTTCCGGAATTCGGCAAAGGTCCCCGGCGCCTCGGTAAAACCGACCGCGGCTAAAATCGCTTTC
>JAFAHH010000139.1 GCA_019237355.1 Acetobacteraceae bacterium
TCTTTGGTCTCGGGCATCATTATCAGGGCGACGACACCGATCAGACTCGACCCGATCATGTACCAAGACGGCGAGAGCGGATTGCCAGTCGCCCCGATCAATGCAGTCACCACAAACTGTGTGGTACCGCCGAATACGGTAACGCTCGTCGCGTAAGCCACTGAAAGGCCGGCGCTGCGCACGGATTTCGGCAGGCTTTCGGGAATCACCACCAGCGCTACGGCAGAGCTGATCGCGTTCAGGGCCGCGAGCAGCGCAGCCATCAGCAGCAAGGCGGCGGCGGTGTGCGTTCCCGCGATAACGCGGAAAGCCGGATAGGCGACTGCGACCAGACCGAGGCGCGGGATGATCATTAGAGGCTTGCGCCCAATGCGGTCAGCAAGCCAGCCGCCCGCGAGCGAAAAGACTAGCGTACTCAGACCGACGAACAGCGTCGCCGCGATCGATACTCCGGGCGGCATATGCAGCGTAGTCATGGCGTAAGTGGTCATGTAGTTGCAGATGTAAGTGGCAATCGTGCCGGCCATTATAGCGAGCAACGCGAGCACGACAGGGCGAAGGTGTTCAGTAAGCAGCCACGAGAACACTTCGACAACACTGTGGTGCGTGGTCGCCGCGTTCTGATCCAGCGTCTCAGGCATGTGTTTGCGGATGTAAAGGCCGACCGGGATAACAGCAGTACCGAGCAGGAAGGGGATGCGCCAGCCCCAGGCCTCCATTGCCTCCGGCGTGAGCGCCGCCGACACCGCCACACCGATCACTCCGGCAATGAGCGTTGCTAGTCCTTGGCTGGCGAGTTGCCAGGACCCGTAGTAGCCCCGTTGCGCGGCTGGCGAGCCCTCGATCAAGAAGGAGGTTGCCGGCCCAACCTCGCCGCCAAGGGCGAAGCCCTGTATCAAACGGGCCAAGACCACCAAAGCCGGCGCTGCCATGCCGATACTGGCATATGAAGGTGTGAGCGCCAGAATCAGCATTCCCGCTCCCATCAGCGCTATCGTGAGTAGCATCGCCGGTTTGCGCCCTGAACGATCGCCATAGGCGCCGATCAGGAAGCCTCCAAGCGGACGGGTGATGAATCCCACCCCGAAGGTCGCCACCGAGAGGAGTAAGCTAACCAGCGGGCTCTGTGCGGGGAAGAATTGGCGCCCGATGATCACCGCGAAGAAGGCGTAGGTGACGAAATCATAGAATTCCAGTACATTACCCAGGACTGCGGCTACCACGCTTCGGCTGGAGATGCCGTTATTAGTCATCGGTCCTGGCGCTGCGGCAGTCGCCATGCTCTCGAGCATGGGCGCCCCTAGTGAGATCCGTGCAGCGCCTGACGGGCTGCCGCAAGCGCCCGGCCACCATCAGTACTGTCGACAACAGTCCAATCAGGCTGGCGAGCGGCGCGAGCGGCCATGGCTTGGAGAACAGCGATGGTGGCATCTGAGGCATCTCCCTGGCGGGCCGCGACGCGCTGCTCGAGAACCCGCAGCGGCGCATCAAGCCACAGGCCGATGAAGGGTGCGCCGTTTGCCGATGATGCAATCGCTTTCCGATCGGCGGGATCGAGGAAGGTTGCATCCGCAATTACGGCATGGGCGCCGGTCGCGGCCTCCGCGGCTTGCCGGATGAGTTCAGCGACAACTGCCCGGCTTACGCTCTCGGAATAGGCTTCTTGTGGCAGCTTGCATTCTGGCTGGGTTCCGCTCAGGCGCTTGCGGACCTCATCGCTGCGAAGCACCACCGCCCCGGGCGCGGCGCCCAATTCTGGCGCAAGCGCCCGTGCGAGAGTTGACTTGCCGGTTCCGGGCAATCCGCCAACCGCGACCAGCACGGGTGGGGCCGGGCGTAGATAGGCCCGGGCGGCTTGCGCGTAGCCGTGCCATTCGGGGTTCTTCCGGGTCGCCGCGATGTGGCCACGAACGAAGCTCCGGACAGAGAGGAAGAGCGGCAGGCCTCGGGTCAGGCCCACATCTCCCGTCACCGCGATGTACCGGTTCATAACCCGGTTCGCGGCTGGCCGGCTCACTTGCTGTTCCAAATCCATCAGCAAGAAGGCGAGATCGTAGCCGAGATCAATCGTGGCCAGCTCCTCGTCGAACTCGAGCGCATCGAATAGCGTCGGCTTTCCCCGCCATAGGCAAATATTCCCCAAGTGTAGATCCCCATGTGCCCGGCGGATGAACCCGAGCGAGGCCCGCCGCTCAATCCAAGCGCTTAGCCGCTCAAGGTGATGCAGCGCCGAGTCCTGCCACTCGCGGATGAGATCGCGCGGAATCTCCGTCTCCTCGGCCGATCGCGCGTTGCCCAGTATCGCCCGCCGCATTGCTCCCACTGGGTGGTCAAGATGCGCCGGGGTGCGTTGAGTGTGATAGGCGGCGACCGCATCGGCCAATTGGTCGAGTAGCCCAGGGGTGAGCCGGGCTTCAGCCGCCAGTTGGTCGAACAAATCGGCCTCGGGCACCCGCGCCATGCGAATGACCCAGTCGATCGGGGATCCCTCGCCTCCAAGCGCCAAACCCCCATCGTCCCGGCGCACAATCGGCTGCACATCAAGGTAAAGGCCGGAAGCTGCCGGGGCGTTGAGCTCGAGCTCCCGCATCGCCATTCGCCTCCTTGTGTCTGGATTGGTGAAATCCAGGTACGGAAGCCGAACGGACCGCTTCAATTTGAAAACGGTATTAACCCCAATGAAAATGAAGGAGATATGCGTTTGCACCGGCTCGGTCCCGGTTAGCGCGCGCAAGAAGGCGATTGCTTCAGATTGGCTATCGGCCATAGGTATCGCCTGGCCTCAAGGGTACAGCTTGCCCACATGCCA
>JAFAHH010000416.1 GCA_019237355.1 Acetobacteraceae bacterium
CTGCGTCATGCCTTACCCGATTCCTGCATGAAATCAGTGAGCGCCTCGCACACCAGCCCAACCTCCTCCGCCGTGCCGATCGTTATCCGCAGGCATTGCGGCAAGCCATACCCACCAACAGCACGGACAATCATTCCCCGCGCCCGCAAATACGCATCCGCCGCATTGGCCCTGGCCGGGTGGCCGAAATCGGCGAGAATGAAATTGGCCTCGCTGGGCCACACTCTGATTCCTGCTGCCCGTAAGCACGACGATAATTCTGCCCGGTAACGGGCATTATGGGCCTGGCTGCGCTCCCACCATCCCGGCTCGGCGAGCGCCGCTATGGCGGCCGCCTGCCCAGCCACGGATACATTGAATGGCTCCCGCACCCGGTGCAGCACATCCACGACGGCCGGGGGCGCATAGCACCAGCCAACCCGGAGCCCGCCCAGCCCCCACATCTTGCTGAAGGTGCGGGTCATCACCGTGTTCTCCCCGGCATCAACGAGGCGCATTCCGGGTTCGTAATCCTCCCGCGTGACGTATTCAGCGTACGCCGCGTCGAGCACGAGCAGCACCTCAGTCGGCAAGCCGCCCCGCAACCGCTCGAGCTCGTCCCGCGTGAGCATCGTCCCGGTCGGGTTGTTGGGGTTGGCGAGGAACACCAGACGGGTCGCGGGCGATACCGCCGCCAATATGGCTTCGGGATCGGCGGTAAGATGGCGCTCCTTCGTCTCGATTACCCGGCACCCGGCGCTGAGGCCGGCGATCCGATACATGCTGAACCCATGCTCAGTCATGATCAGTTCGGTGCCATGACCGCCATAAGCATGGCAGAGGCGAGCGATGAGATCATCGGACCCAGCCCCGCAGACAACCCGGCCAGGATGAAGCCCAAACCGAGTGCCGATTGCCTGACGCAGCCCGGCCGCGCTCCCCTCCGGATAGCGGTGCAGCTCGGCGGCGATCCCCCGATACGCCTTCTGCGCACCCGGCGGTGGCCCAAATGCGCCTTCGTTGGACGAAAGCTTGATCGCCCGGTTCGCCCCCTGAATCTTCGACTCGCCGCCGACATAGGGCGCGATGGAAAGGATCTCGGGCCGTGGGCGAGGCGCGGTCACGACCGCCCCCCCTGGACCGGAACCGCATAGCTACCGAGCAGAATTGGCCGATTCAGCAGTTGAGCAAGCACAGCCAGGCGGGGATCCTCATCCGTGAGGTACCCATCGACCTCGACCAGCGCGCGCGCGATAGGGCCCTGGTCACGGCGCAAGATCGTGGCGTAGGCATTAAGCGAGGCCGAGGTCATGGCCCCCGCAAGCCGGGTACGGCTGACATCCGCGCGCAAGGCCAGGCCGAGGAGGGTACGATCCTTGCCGGAAGGATCAGACGGAGCTGTGGCCAGCACGAAGGCCTGCACCCTGGGTGCCCCCTCCGGCCGGGGAGCCCAAAAGGGCAGCCGTGCGATAATGTAGAATCGCGGACCTTCATCCTTATGCAGCAAGGCGGTCCACCATGCCTCGCGCAGCGATTCGGTCTCCGTGGGCATGGGCATGACGGCAACGGCGGCGCGACCGGTGCTCACTTCGGCCATCGCTTGGCTGGCGGTCCGGTGCACGTGCATTGGTGTGAGCACGCCGAAATGTTCTCGGGCGCACTGGGTATTACTGCAATCTGGATCGGTTTCGCAGACCGCCACGACCAGCGGCCGTTGCATGGCCGTGGTGCCGGCCAGCAGCTCGCGCCAGAGCCGGAGCACCACTTGGGCCGGCAAAGGCCCGGAATGGCGGGCCAGCAAACGCCGGATGATAATGGCTTCCCGCCCCGGCCGCAGCGCCTGCTGGCCTTTCACCCCGGAGCTAGCCAGCCGCTCCACGATTTCGGCCCGGCGCATCAGCAGATCGTGCAGAGCATCATCAATGCCATCCAGCTCGGCACGGAGCTGGGAAAGCTCTAACGACGAGGATGGGACACTGCCCAGGTTTGCCATTAGTTCGTTTCGGCGATCGGGGGATTGGGTCACCTCACGTTGGATAGCGGATGGCGCCCATGGTGCCTAGAGCGCGATGGCTTGAGGCGAGTTCGCCGGAAAGCCCCAATCGCGCTCTCAAAACCAGGTCGCGCGATGCCTTGAGTTCCACCTGAACCAATAATGGGCTAGCGCCGCGCCTAAACCTCCCCTTACGCCACTTGCCTCCAATTGATCAGCGGCGCATGTATATCCCAGGAGGATATAGCATGGCTCATTCCACCGTATTCAAAACCAACCGGAGCCAAGCGGTTCGCTTGCCGAAGGCGGTGGCTCTGCCCGAAGGGGTGCGGGAGGTTGAAATCACCGTGGTCGGCGGAAGCCGGCTGATCAGCCCCGCCGGGCAGTCGTGGGATGCGTTTTTTGCCGGTGCTGCGGTTTCAGACGATTTCCTGAGCGACCGGCAGCAGCCCAAAACTGAACAGCGGGAGCAGTTCTAATCGCTTTCGGTCCTGTTCGGGTTGGGTACGCATGTTGCGGTACATGCTGGATACGAATATCTGCATCTATGTGATCAAGAACCGCCCGCCATCGCTGCGGGACCGCTTCAATCGCCTGAGCAGCCAGCTATCGATATCAAGCATCACATTAGCCGAACTAATCTATGGGGCCGAAAAATCGATGCACCCGCACGAGAACCTTTCCATCATTGAGCATTTCGCGGCGCAGCTCGAAGTCCTTCCTTTTGCCGAACGTGCCGCCGCCCATTATGGCCAGATTCGCGCGGAACTAGAGCGCCACGGCAAGCCTTCCGGTACTTGCGACATGATGATCGGCGGGCATGCTCGCAGCCAAGGATTGATCCTGGTGACGAATGACCCCGGGGAATTCGAGAGCATGACTGGGCTGCGTCTGGAGAATTGGAGCTAGCACGCCGGATGGTTGCCGCGATCACAGCAGGAGCCCATGCAGAGCACGGTATGAACAGTCTAACCATACTACCTGAGATTGCACACCAGCACGTCAGTTTCGAAGATGGGTTGGTGCTCGATTGCGGCACCCGTATAGGTAGACTCGATATCGCCTTCCGCACCTATGGCCGCCTGAATCAGGCCCGAACCAATGCTGTGCTGGTATGCCATGCCCTGACGGGCGACCAATACGTAGCGGAAATCCATCCGGTGACCGGGAAACCGGGCTGGTGGGATTCGGTTGCCGGACCCGGTCTGCCCATTGATACGGACCGGTATTTCGTGATTTGCGCAAATGTCCTGGGCGGCTGCATGGGCAGCACCGGGCCGCTGTCGCCGCACGATGAAGGGTCTGGCTGCTGGGGAACCGATTTTCCGCCGATTACGATCCGTGACATGGTTCGCGCCCAGAAACGGTTGATTGATCACCTCGGCATCGGCCGCCTTTTCGCGGTTATCGGCGGCTCGATGGGCGGGATGCAGGCGCTGGAGTGGGCAGCGCTCTATCCAGACGCCGTGTTCGCAGCCGTTCCGATCGCAACAGCATCGTATCACTCGGCGCAGAATATTGCTTTCCATGAAGTGGGCCGCCAGGCGATCTTCGCTGACCCTGACTGGCAGGAAGGCAGGTACTGGCAAACTGGCCGGGCTCCCGCGCGCGGCCTGGCGGTGGCAAGGATGTGCGCGCATATAACCTATGTCAGCGAACAGGCCCTTACCCGCAAATTCGGACGTCGGCTCCAGCAAGCGCCGAAAAGCAGCCAGGAAGCGATTCGCTTGTTCGGCGACATGTTCGAGGTCCAGAGCTATTTGCATCACCAGGGCAGCGCTTTTGTGCGCCGGTTCGATGCGAATAGCTACGTCACGATCACCCGGGCGATGGACTATTTCGATCTTGCCGAAGAGCACGGCGGCGATTTGGCGGATGCCTTCCGCGGCACGCGCACCCGTTTCTGCCTCGTCTCGTTCAGCAGTGATTGGCTATTCCCTACGGAGGAAAGCCGTGCCATCGTCCGGGCTCTCAATCGGGTAGCGGCAAATGTCAGCTTCGTCGAGATTGCGACCGATAGGGGCCACGACGCGTTCCTGCTGGATGAACGAGATTTCCATCGCACGCTTGCTGGTTTCTTAGGGGGGTGCGCCGAGCACGCGAACTTATGAACCAGATCGAGCCGATCCGCTTCGTCGGCAAGAATTTGCGTGTCGACCTCCGCTTGAT
>JAFAHH010000434.1 GCA_019237355.1 Acetobacteraceae bacterium
GGTCACTCCGTTTCTGGAGAAGCGGCTCGCGCACCTTGCAGCGGCGCTCGGCGACAAGGAATGGCTGGAGGACCGCTTCACGGTCGGCGACCTGATGATGGTTGAGGCGCTGCGTAGTATTCCCAACCAAGCACTTGTTGCCGCGCACTCGAATCTCGCCGCATACGTCGAGCATGGCACCGCACGCCCGGCCTTCCAGCGCGCGATCGCGGCCCAGCTCGCGGACTTCATCCCCGATCAGACCGTCGCCTGACTTTCTTTGATCAAAGGAGCGCACCAATGCCACAGCCAATCCCTTACCTTGCGTTCAACGGCAGCTGCACGGACGCGATGCGCTTTTACGCGGAGGTTCTGGGCGGCAAGCTTAGCATTATGACCAACCGACGATCGCCCTTCGCCGACCGCTGTCCGCCCGAGCACCTCGACCGCGTCATGTACGCTCAACTTGAACTCGAGGACGGCGTGTCGCTTTACGCCGGCGATCGCCCGCCCGACATGCCCTACCAGGGCATCCACGGCATCTCGATCGCGCTCAACTACGATAGCGCCGAGAAAGCACAGCAGGTCTTCGATGCGCTCGCCACGGGCGGTACAGTGACGATGCCGTTCAGCGAAACGTTCTGGGCCAGGAAGTTCGGCATGGTGACGGACCGCTTCGGCTGCCACTGGATGGTTAATGGCGAGCGGATCGACATACGCTTGGCGGCCTAAAGCAACGGAACCGAGGGAAAAATGAAATACCTGTGCCTGGTCTATCTCGACGAGGCGAATTGGAGCGCCTGCCTCGACCGGGAGTGCTTCGCATTTGCCAAAGAGCTTGCAGGCAGCGGCAAGCTGCTCGCGGCCGAGCCGCTGCACCCGGTACATAGCGCAACCACAGTACGCGTGCGCAACGGGAAGGCCGCGTTCTATGACGGCCCTTTCTCGGAGACGAAAGAGCTGCTGGCCGGGTTCTATCTGATTGAGGCCAAGGACCTGAACGAGGCACTCGCAATTGCGGCACGGATCCCGCCGGCCAAGTACGGCAGCATTGAGGTGCGCCCGGTGAGGGAACTGGACGTGGCGGGATACCGATCGTTCTCTCCCGAGGCGGCCGCGGCCGAGCCTGAACATTGAATTGTTAAACCGCGCCTCCCGAGGCCAGGGGCTCGGCCCATCAGCGGGGCCTTCGAAGGCGCAACTGCAAGTGTCAACCCGTGCCGCTATGTTCGAACCGTTAATTCGGCGCGCAGTCCACAGAGGAAAAGAAACAGCATGAACACGAACGATACTTATCTCGCCGTCTTCCTCGGCAGCAAAAACACCCCGCGCATGCAGGCGTGGATGGCACTTCCCGAAGCCGAGCGGCGCGCCAAGCAACAGGAGGGCATGGCCGCCTGGAAAGCTTGGATTGAGGAGCACCGCGCGGTGATTTGCGCCATGGGGGGGCCGCTCGGTAAGACGAAGAGGATCACCGAAGGCGGCATTGAGGACGTGAGCAATGAGATGGGCGCGTTTATGGTCGTGAGGGCTGAATCGCACGATGCGGCCGCCAGGCTGTTCGAGAAGCACCCGCATTTCACGATCTTTCCGGGCGAGTCGGTGGAGATCATGCCGGTTCTGCCGATACCGGGCGCCTGAGGTCGGCAATATCCGTTCCGTCACTTCGTAAGGATAAAAGCACGCCCAACACCGTGCGCTTACACCGCGTTCTGGCAACCAACCCAGAGAAAGTCTATCGCGCGTTCCTCGAGGCGGACGCGCTCGCAAAATGGCTTCCGCCAAACGGGTTTGCCTGCACAGTACATCATCTGGAACCGAAAGTCGGTGGTACTTTCAAAATGTCCTTCAGGAACTTCACAACGGGCAAAAGCCACGTGTTTGTGGGCGAATATGTCGAGCTCGTTCCGGGGAGCGGCTGCGCTACACGGATAAATTCGATGACCCCAACTTGCCCGGCGACATTCAGGTAACGGTAACGTTGAGGAAAGTGTCGGTCGGCACCGAGCTGGATATCGTGCAGGCAGGCCTTCCGGACGTCATTCCGCCCGAAGCCTGTCACCTCGGTTGGCAGGAGTCGCTGCGAAATCTCGCAAGGCTCGCGGAGCCCGAGATCAATCAATAAAGCATTGGGATCCAGCCACGGGGCACGGATCGTGGTGCGTGGCCGATCTCAACCAGCACATGCGCGATCCGGCGTTGGGGCATTCGAATTGGCCATCCACCGCCTGGAACTGGCACGCGAGCATCTGAGCCGGGAGCGCCATAAGCGCGGATTGCAGCCGTGATCCCCCTAGGGCCTGCGGGGGGCCTTTCCAGTTTCGTTCCTTGAGCTCTGAAATCCATGCACGGCGAAATTTTCCCAAGTCTCGCGGCTATTCTCTAGGCAGCCGACGGCCCGCGTCAGCATCGCGGCGCCACTCATCGTTTCTGGCGTTCCCGGAACGCATGGTCGCGCGCTATGGCGAGGGTACGTTGGCGCGTGTTGAACAAGTCCCTCGGCGCCTCGCTCGCCCTACGGCTTCAGCTCCTTCACGGAGGCGGAGCAGCGCGCGCTGAGCCTGCTGCACCTGTTCCAGGGCTTCGTCGACACCGACATGCTGGTTAACACGGGGCGCCCCGAGATCGCCTGTTGCCTCGAACCCGTGCGTGGAATGTCCCCCGAGCAGTGGATCGCGGTGCCGAGATGCCATGGTCCAATTGCTGGAGCGCGCCGGCCTGACCAGCGATCAGGCTTTTCAAACAGCTCCGCAAGCCGTAATGGAGGCGCTCCCGGTTTCCTTAGGTGAACCGTGCCTATTGCCCCTTCTCGGGTCCACTGCCTTGCCGGCGAGTGTCCGATGTGAGGACACTACGCTTTCCCCGACTGGGCCCAGTCGGGGGTGGAGTAATGCGCCGCCGCCTTGCCAAATCTGCATAGCGCGGCGCGGCCGTCGCGCTCAATCTGCCAGATTAGGAAACTCCCAGATATATGAAACTCCCAGATATATACGGCAAACGGTAGAGGGAGGGTGTGGTGCAACGCCAAGAATTTCGGGTGACATCAGCACTCGGGCGAACCAGCGTGCTCGCTTTGACTTCAGGTCTATTCTGCCTTCGGATCACTAGCGTTGTTGCGGAATCACAATATCCCATTATGGACAGGATCGCCGAGAAGGTGGTGCAGAAATATCAGAGTTCGTCTTGCCAGCAGCTCGCAGCCGAGCGCACGCATCGGCCATCCGGGCAGAGAGGCGATGGAAGAGCGTGTTGTGCGCTTACTGCATGAAGATCCCCAGATGCGCCAAGCGTCTTTGAACCGAGTTGCCGCGCCGATTGCGAACAAACTGTTCGAGTGCGGCCTGATTCCATGACGTAACTGGTGCTTCACGGAATCGAGCGCCTGCCAGAGTTCTACCAGCGAGTCAAGAACCTGCCCTACAAGCCGGGCCCCGGGAAAGAATTGGCCGAGATCTATCGCAAGTTGAGTCATACCAACTCGGCTACTATCTACGAAGCGTTCCTGGGGTCCCCCGTCGGGTTCAGCTTCATCCTCCCCCCTCGCTGGCTGCTGAGCCTGCCGGACTGGGCCAAGATCCCTGTCGCTGGTTTGACTGCGTGGCAGTGGCTGGGCCTCGCCGTCGGGGTTCTGTTTGGGGTGCTGATCATCTGGCTGGGCCATCGCGCGGCCCGTCGCACCAATGATCGCGAGGATGCACCGGCTCCGCACTGGCGCGCCCTTCTGCTTCCCCTCTCAATCATATTTGTTGCGGGTATCCTGGCGCCGTTTTTCGACATGCTTCTTCGGAGGGGTGGCAGCGTGCGTATGGGTGATCGAGTACGCGAGGACCGGCGCGCTATTTCTCAGCATTGCGTGGCTGGCCGTAACCGCGTCCGCCATCCTCGGTGAAGTGATCGTCGGATCGGAACGCCTGACGATCCGAAGTCTCGACGACCAGCTCATCCGACTAAGCACCCGTTTAATCGGCATTGTGGCCGCCGTCGCCATCCTGATCAAAGGCGGCGACGAGTTAGGGGTTTCCTGCCTATTCGGTGCTGGCAGGCCTTGGCGTCGGCGGCCTCGCTGTAGCACTCGCAGCCCAAAGGGTACGATTGCCAACCTGATCGGCTCGCTGCTCATCGCGCTCGAAAAGCCGTTCCGGGTCGGCCAGCATGTCAGGATCGGCGCCAGTGAAGGCACGGTCGAGGACGTCGTCTTCCGCAGCACCCGGATCCGCACACCGGATAATTCGCTGGTATCGATCCCGAGTAGCCTGGTGGTGAACACGACAGTCGAGAACCTCAGCGTTCGGACCAAGCGTCGCCAGCATTTCGTGGTGCAGGTCACCTACGATACACCACGCGAGAAGCTGCAAAACCTGGTCGCGGCGATCCGGCAGCTGCTTACCGATAGCCCGCTGGTCGAGGACAGCACCTGCCAGGTGCGCCTCAATAACTTCGGGGGAGAGCAGCCTGGATATCCTGGTTATATTCCATCTCCATGTCGCAGATACACATCCGAATTAGCCGAACGAGAAGCTTTGCTGCTCGAGATCCTGCGGCTCGTCAACGATGCCGGCGTGGAGTTTGCCTTCCCAACACGGACGCTCTTTATCGAGAACTCTGTCCAAAGCGTCGGCCGCGTGGCCAGGAACCGACGAGGTGACGGGCTGCGGGACTGCAAGGAAGCGTTTTGAGGCCCTTGTTCGCGGCCGGCCAGGCGCTACCGAGTGATCGCGAACCGGCTCATTGCGAAGGTGTGCAAAAAAGGCCATCGCTCCGCGAACGGCGATCGGCTGTCGCGCCTTGCTGAAGCTGACTTGGGCCGAGCTGCTGCCGGAGGACACCTGGGTATCAACAGCTCCGTTTCTGTGCGGCGATGGATTGCTTTGCCCAAAATCGCTTGCGGCCGCTTCCCCGAGCGCAATTTCCACCCGTGCCGGTCACCACCGCAACGACAATTGACGACACTCGCCGACAGCGGTTTTTCGGACACGGACCGGACACGAGACCGTGTGCTGGTGCGTTTCGATTTGCGCTCCCGGCTAAGCCTTGGACGTAGCATGATTTTGTGGTTGCGGGGGCAGGATTTGAACCTGCGGCCTTCAGCTGACGAACCCCGCATGGATCGGTGATGCTGGAAGACCTGGCGGCGGCCTATTCTCCCGTATCTTGCCGCCGCCGTACCATGGACGATGGGACCGCGCGGCCGTACTGATCCAAAGCCGCCCACACCTCAATCGCCACTGGCCGCTCCCAGCGATCAGCGGTCGGCCGCCTGCCCTCGGCGGCTGGGGCGGCGTCATCGCACGTAAGCGGCGCGATTGGATTTGCCGGCAAGCTGGCTTGCTGGCCACACTGGGCTGCGGCCCCGGGTAGCGAGGATAACTGGTCGCCGACGCCCTTTGCTCTCACCACTCAATAGGCTTGGGCAAGAGGCTTCTCTGGCGCGACAATTTTCCTACAGAGCATATTTTACTCCTTATCTGTTGGATCCGGCCACCGTTTGCGGCTCCGGTTCGTGCCCGCCACCGCCCCGCCCAGCAGCGCCGGGGAGGTGGCTTGCAGGTGCCGCACCGCCAGGCCCGCTGGCCCGGCATGACGGAATCCGGTTCGGAGCGCGTCCCAGTCAGACTCCTTGCAGCACGAACAAACGCAGCCGACAGGCTGATCTCTTGCGGGGGCCCAGAATGATGGGGGGCGCTTCAGCCCGCTCGGCTGCTCACGCTGGGCTGGAGCTAACGGCGGTCTTTGCTCTTCTCTACCAGTGATACTGTTGACTTTGTTGACAGTATGCGCGGCCTCCGCTGCACCGCCATTCTCGCTTCCGCCTTCCAGGACATTGTTGACAATGTTGACATTGTCGTCAGGCGGCTCCGTCTGCTGCGGCACAGCGTCAACAATGTTAACATTGTCATTACTGGTCAGATGAGCGCGGAAGAGGTGGGCTCAATCCGTCGTCATGGCAGGCGGCTCCAGATGACCGGATTGATCGGATAGGCGGCCCGCGGCTTTTGCTGGAATCCGCCCCCACCCGGCGGCATAAGCCAGCCTGCCTCAATCAGCACTCTGGCGGCCGCATGGATGTCGGCCGCCTCGTTGAGGCCTGGCAGCCTCACTTCACGTTGCAGACGCCTAACGTGCACCTCATTGGGCCGTCCCTTGGCGATCCAGCGGGCCAGCGTGGCCGCGTTCCGATCCACCTGCGAGGCGGCCGCGTCCCCGTAGACCCGCTCTGCCATGGGCATCAGGTAATCGGAAACGAGGTGCACGGCGCCCAGGAAGGCGCGTTCGGAAATAGTGCTCGGGGGCGGCTTCATGCCATCCTGGGCGCACCACCATAGGAACTCGAGCACCAGCGAAAGCCGCAGCGCCAGCCCTCGGGCTTTGCCCAGAGCAGAGCGCATCAGGCCGCCAGCGCTCTCCTGGCGCTGCTGCATCTCGCGGCCGAAGGTGATCATTTCCTGCCGCGCAGGATCAGCAAGCGGCACCCTAATCGGGTGATTGGTTGCCTGATCACTGGAAGCGGCCATTTCGAGAAGGCGCAGCTTGTCCAGCGATTCGGTCGCCCATAGTACGTTCGGGATCGCCCCGCCCAGGTCGAAGGGAACCGCATCCGGCCAAAACCAGCAGAAGCGGGCCAGCAGTCCATCGTCAGCTTGGCGCATGAGCTCGCCCAACTTCTCGGGCTGGGTGCTGCCGAACCATGCCAAAGCGAGGTGTGGCACATCGATGGGCACTGGGTGCTTTACACGGTCAAGCCGATATGGCCGGCCGCCATAGCTCTCAACCCAGAAAGCGCGAGCGCCCTCATTGTAGGCATTCATACCCAGCAGCCAGCCCGCGAGCTCATCCCGAACCATGAGCAACCCTTTCGGTGCAGCGTTCGAAAGGAGCAGCGCCACTTTTTCGTGTGTAATGTCATTCTGCCGCAGCCGGGGCATCTGCGGCTCGGGGCCTACATCGCCACCGGACGGCGGTTGTGGCGGGGCGAGCCCGCGCTTCCGGGCGGTGCGCACCTCCTTTTCCCAGTTCTCGCGTGCCGCCTTCGCCATTTCACAGGCGGCCTGATATTCGCGCAGCCGGTCCGGGAAGTCGGCTCCCATGCGTTCTTCGATCACCGGGAGCACGTCCCGAAATAGCGGGTCTGATCCGGGCGATTTGCCGCCACCGCTATCGCCGACCGAGCAGCACCAGAGATGCGGCGGCTCGGTCCAGCCCGGTGTAGCTTGCGCCCAGCAGGCGTTGCCGATCAGCGCCGTGACGCTTGCCAGCAAGGGCGCAGCCACATAATCGACCGGCGCGGCGGAGCTGTGGGCCGTATTGATAAGCCAGGCCGCCCAGCGCTCGCCGAAAACCTCTATGGGCAGCGTAGGCGGTGGCCGACGGTGTAGGCGCAGCACGCTCAAATCCGGATTTGCCTGGGTTTCCGGATCTGCCACCCAGTCCCAAGCTCTGGTGGCTGATCGCTCCCATATGCGGGTGAAGTATCGTTCGTCCTGCTGCTTTTCCCGGCCGGCGCCGTGCTGCCACTCGATGATGGCGCGCCTCATTTCGCAAAAAGTGAAGCCGTTTCGTTTGAGAGCAGCCCCGAGAGCGAAGTCTAGCGCGCTCCGGGTCTGGTCATTCAAGCTCGAGAAGTCTCCATTCAGAAGCCGCTGCAGAGCCGTATCGTATATCGCAGCTGCCGCGATCCGGTCCCAGAGGCCGCCCGCGTTGGCGCGCTTGATATTCCCGCTGCGGTTCTTGCTGTGATCCGCCCGCTTGCCGGCGAAGGCTGGGCCGGTTTCCCGGATCAGCTGGCTGATGGTTTCAGCGGGAACGTGGCGCAGCTCAGCGGGCGAATCGAGAAGCCGCAGATCGGTGATGGCGAAGAACCGGCCAGTCAAGTAAAGCTCGATTGCGGGAACGCGCTTTCCCTTGCCGCGCGCCCATTTGCGCCCGCCTCTCGTTCCCATAATCTGCAGCAGGGATGGGAGCTCGGTCGAGGCGTATAGAAACATCCCCTTGACGCCAGCCCCGGATGGCGACACCTCACAATACGATGGACCGAACATTCGGATCACATCCAAGGCCCACGGTGCGATCTCGCCTGTGGCCGGATCTCGGCACGTATCCAGATCGAAGCCGCCGAGGGCTATGCCATTGCCGAGATCGCCGAGCTCAAAGCCGATGCCGCCGCCTTCGCCATTGACGTTCGTACTGGCCCACTTCTCGGCCTCAGCCCTGGTCGCCCAGGTCGCAGCGTTATCGGCTTCCGCCTT
>JAFAHH010000477.1 GCA_019237355.1 Acetobacteraceae bacterium
GGTAGACCAGCTCGCCGCGCATGACCCGGTAAACCAGTATGGCGAGTTTGCGGGCGGTGGCGGGATGGCCTTGGGCTGGCCCAGCCGGTAAGCCAGGCGGCGATAGTAGGCGCCCAGCGCCGTTGCGCTGCGGGTTAGGCTCATCGCACAGCGGCGCAGGACCGCCGCCGCGCGATTGGCCGAGGGTTGAGTCTTGGAACTGAGCAGGCGGCCGCCGGAGAGCTTGTTGTTGGGGCCAGTGTCAGCCAGGCGGTAAAGTGCTTCTCGGTGCGCCAGCGGCTCATGTCGGTGCCGATTTCCGCGATCAGTTGCAGTGCACCGTAAGGCCCGATGCCATTGATCTGGCTGAGGTCAGCGCCGCCGGTAATGCGATGAAGCGGCGCGCGCAGCTCTCCGCGCGGTTCGTTCTTGCTGAGCTTGACTGGCGGGCGGGCCGCCGGCAGTTCGCTTGAGGCGGGTGGGCGGCTGTCCGCCAGGCTGGCGAGTTGGGCCGCGATGGCCTGGTCGCACTGGGCGATTTGCCGCTGATAGAATTCAAAGGCCTCAAAGTTCTGGCGCAGTGCGAACAGGTGTTCAGGGCGATAGTTGCCGGTCAGTGCCGCGGCAATGTCTTGTTCACTGGCCTTGCAGCGGCCGTCGCGATGGGCTGCCAGCGCCTGTGGGTCGCGCACCCCGGCCACAATGTCGCGTACAATCGCCATGCCGGTCACTCCGGTCAAGTCGCTGAGCACGTGATGGAGCTTGAGATTCATCTGGGTCAGGGCCTTCTGCATGCGATGGATGCAGGTGGCGGCGGCTTCGACCAGGGTTTGGCGGTGGCGTACATAGCTGCGCAGCGCCACGATTTCGCCGGTGGGACGGAAGCTGGCCTGGAGCAAACCCACACTATGCAGTTCCTGCAGCCACTGGCAGTCCTTAACGTCGCTCTTGCGCCCGCGCACGTTGTGCACGTGGCGGGCATTGACCAACACCACCTCCAGCCCGCGCTCCTCAAGCACTTCGTGCAGCGGGATCCAATAAACCCCGGTTGACTCCATCGCCACCGTCTTGATACCGCACTGCACCAGCCAGTCGGCCAGGCGGTGGAGGTCGGCGGTAAAGGTGCTGAAGGCACGCACCGGCTGAGGGTCGCGGTCCTGCGGTACCGCCACGTAGTGACTGGTCGCGCCACAGTCGATGCCGGCGGCATCAGGCTGAATGCGCTGGAGCAGCGGCGACCAGGCGCGAGGTTTGGTTGCGGCAGCTTGGCGCGGAGCTGGGGACCTGCGATTGTACTTCATACGGGGTTCCTTCATCGTGGAATCGGCGGAAACTTGCGGGCACAGGGGTGCGATGGCGTAGACACTCTCTCAAACGGGCTCACCACGGGCGTGTCACCAATGCCGTTATCGCAGCACCCCATGGACCATGCTCAAAAACGGGCTCGAAGCACCAATGGATTGGGCGGTCTCGGTGTCCGCAAGCTTTCCGCCTGCTCTTCTTTACACCAAGCCCGGCTCAGTTTCTTCCATGCCGTGTCGCGGGTCCCACCACGTAACCTGCTCAAAAAGGTAAAAATCGCAGCCAGTCGGGAAGAATGGACCGCCTCTAGGACGCGGACTCATTAAGGCGCAGCCACAGCCGGATTGAGGCAAGCTGGACAAACGCGAGGCAATTGGCGGCAAGCCTATCGTAGCGCGTCGCCACCCGACGACAATGTTTGATCCTGTTGAAGAACCGCTCGACCCGGTTGCGGGCGCGGTAGAGATACGGGCTGAAGCAGATCGGATCGGTGCGATTGCTTTTGGGCGGGATGTTGGCCCAACCGCCCTTCTCCATGGCAAGCTCTCTGATCCAGTCGGCGTCGTAGCCGCGGTCGGCAAGAAGCATCGACCCGGATTTCAGACGCGACAGCAGTTTTCCGGCGAGTCGAACGTCGTGCGCCTCGCCGGGGCTCAAGGCCAACCGTACCGGCAGACCATTGCCATCGACGACCGCATGAATTTTGCTCGTCAAGCCGCCGCGTGACCTTCCCATCGATTGGCGCTGGTTCCTTGTGATACAGGCTGCGTGTTGATGCACGCGGACAATGGAAGTATCGATCATCTGGACAGCGCCATCGTGGGCAGCTGCGAGTGCGTCTATGATGCGGCCCCAGACACCAGCCCGCCGCCAGCGGACAAAGCGGTTGTAGCAAGTGGTGTAAGGACCAAACGCGTCCGGCAAATCACGCCAGGGCGCTCCTGATCGCAAGACCCAGAAAATGCCATTGAGGACACGACGGTCATTTACCCGAGGACCGCCTCGCGGCTTGTTCGGCAGCATCGGCTTAATGGCCACCCATTCATAATCGGCGAGTTCATAGCGCATGATTCGAGCCCCCGTTTGGGCGTTTGAATCATGCGGGGCTGGCCGAAAGCAATGCTCCTGGGCTAGTTCTGATACGGCGCTTGCGGA
>JAFAHH010000551.1 GCA_019237355.1 Acetobacteraceae bacterium
CACCGAGACCGGCTGATTCCGCCGGCCGCGCCGCAGCCGGGTCGGCGGCCGCCCGCTGCCGCGCCATTGCTTCGGCGGCAACGGGCCGGTTCCCGGCGGCCAAACCGAGGTGTGCGGGCGCACGCCGCCAATGTATTGCAGCCCTAGGGAAGTGATTTCGCTCCGCAACCAAGTGTCGTCGCCATAGCCCGCGTCCATCAGCACAACGCCCCGCGGCAATCCCGCAACGCAAGCGGCGCGCAGCTGATCACACGCAATCTCCGGCTTGGTTTGGAAGCGAACCGCATCGGCCACGCCGGCCTGGCGCCTGGCCGCCGGGTCATCGGCCCAGCTGTGCGGCAAATAGAGCCGCCAGGCGACGGGCAAGCTGGCGTGATGATTGGCAACCGACAGGCTGACCGCGACTTGGCAATTCTCCTGTTTGCCAAATTGCCCGCAATATTGCCGCGCCACTCCCACCGAATGCCGGCCCTTTTTTGGGAACGCCGTGCCGTCGATGATCCAGGCCTGCACTGGCTCTTGGCGCTGCAATGCAGGCAGCGTCAGCTCCTGCACTTTGGCCAGCAGCTTCTTGTCCGACTACGCGGCGTTGCCGACGAAATGCAACAGCGACTGATGCTGCGCCGATGCTCGCAACGGCGCGGTCACCGCCGCTATCGGCTCGACGCTCTTGCGGGCAACCGGCAGCAGCAGACCGCGCGCATAATCCTGCAGCGGCCCGACCCGGCCAGCGTGGCCGATCACGCTGCTCAGGCCGTCGATGTAGGCGGTAAATCGCGCGGCGCTGCCCTCGCTGGCTAGGATCCATACTCAGCTCCCACGGGCTGCTGATTGAATCTTCAAACTGGCCTAGCCAGCCGATTCGCGCCTAAGGTTATTTTCGTGACTCAGTAAGATTAGTTGCCGCGAGTGAGGCAAAGATACTTGCCTTTGCCCAGCCCGGGGGCGGCAATCTCATTCTGAGAAGGAAGCAAGGACTCCTCCACAGGCCGCGGTGCCCGCTGGGTCCGGAGCAGTTGCACCCGTGGCCGATCCGTGCTTTACGCCCCCAGCCCTGCCGGAACCGCAAGCGGCTCCGGCTATGCCCGGCATCCCCGATAGGATGAGGCTGGTGATCAGCCCGCGGGCGAGACAAGCCAGAGGGAGAAGCTTATGCCGCTTTATGAATGCGTGCTCATCGCCCGCAACGACGTAACACAACAGCAGGTCGAGGACGTTGCGGACAACATCGCCTCCCAGCTCGAAGGCGATGGCGGGTCGGTCAAAAAGCGCGAGTATTGGGGCCTCCGTAGCCTGGCGTACCGCATCAAGAAGAACCGGAAGGGCCACTACATGCTGCTCGGGCTAGAGGCGCAACCGGCCTTTGTCAGCGAGATGGAGCGTCAGCTCCGGCTCAATGAGGATATTCTGCGCTTCCTCACCACTCGCGTGAGCGAGATCGAAGAGGGGCCTTCCGCGATCCTCAGCCGCAAATCCGAAGACCGGGAGCGCCCTTTCCGCGGGCCGAAGCCCGCTGGGCGCTTCGAGTCGGGTCGCCGCCGGGGCTACGACGATCGCGAGGAATTCCGCGCCCGCGAGGAATTCCGCGCCCGCGAGGAATTCCGCAGTGACCGCGACGAGTTCCGTGGGCGGGAAGAGGAGTAGCCGCCAATGTCCGACAATACCGAGATCAACCCGGCCGCACGCCGGGCCGCGGTGGGCGCCCGCCGGCCATTTTATCGCCGCCGCAAGTCATGCCCGTTCTCCGGCCCCAATGCGCCCAAGATAGACTACAAGGATGTGCGGCTCCTTTCCCGCTTCCTCTCGGAGCGGGGAAAAATCGTGCCGAGCCGGATCACCGCCGTTTCAGCCAAGCGCCAACGGGAACTAGCCCGGGCGATCAAGCGAGCCCGCTTCCTGGCTCTGCTGCCGTACGTGGTCACCTAGGCTGAGCAGGGGGGACCGAAAATGGCCGCAATTGAGCTGATCTTGCTCCAGCGTGTCGAAAAACTCGGCCAAATGGGCGAGCTGGTTAAGGTAAAGCCAGGCTACGCCCGGAATTACCTGCTGCCGCAAAAGAAGGCGGTCCGCGCCACTAAGGATAACATCGCCCGGTTTGAGCGCGAGCGGGCCCAGCTCGAAGCCCAAAACCTCAAGCGCCGTGAAGAGGCCGAGCGGGTCGCCGAGCGCGTGGGCGGGCTCAGTGTCGTCGTCATCCGGCAGGCCGGTGAGTCGGGCAGCCTCTACGGCTCGGTGTCGTCGCGCGACATAGCGGTTGCCTGTTCCGAAGCCGGGCTCAATATCAACCGCCAGCAAGTCGTGCTGGAACACCCGATCAAAACCCTGGGGCTGCATCAGATACGGATAGTGCTGCATCCAGAAGTATCGATCCCGGTCACGGTCAACGTGGCTCGCAGCCCGGAAGAGGCAGAACGGCAAGCACGCGGCGAGCGGGTGGGCGCCGAGGCAGCGCCGGCGGAAACCTCGGATGGGGGAACCATGTTCGACCTCGGAGCAGGACCGCAGCCCGAGGTTTGACATCCAGGTAGCCAAAGAGCAGATCGCCGCTGACCCCCCTCGATCAGCGGCCTGAAGATGCTCGTGATATGGGCGGCAGATCGCCGCCGCTCCCCCTCGATCAGCGGTGTGAGAGTGCGCGCAATAGGAACAGGCGGATCGCGGCGAACCCCCCTTTGATCAGCGTCGTGAAAGTGCTCGTAATATGGACAGCAGAACGCCGCCGATCGCTTTTTGATCAGCCGCGTTGAATTAGATGGCAGGCCGGTTTCGGGCGCAGCCGCGGAAACAGGCCCTGCCCCGATGCCGCCCTTACCCACTCCGTTGGCGGCCGGCATCGGCCGGATTTCGGAGGGTCAGGATGATGCAGGCGGTTCTCGATGCCATCCTCAAGAGGTTCATCACCATTGGCCGCCTTCGGGTAAGGTGGCCCGATGGCAGCCAAAGTTCTTATTCCGGGATCGACCCGGGGCCGGAAGCAGCCCTGAAAATCGCTGACCGCGGCACGATCTTGGAACTAATCGCCAACCCCGCCCTCAAGGTGGGCGAGGCTTATATGGAGGGAAGCCTGGTCCCTGAAGGCTGCTCCATCTACGACATTCTGGACGTGCTCTGCCTTAACGAGATTGGCAATTTCGGCGCCCACCCGGCCGTTGCCCTCATCTACGCTGTGCAAAAACTCACCCGCCGTCTGCGTCAGCGGAATGCGTCTGGCCGGGCGCAACGCAACGCAGCGCATCATTACGATCTGAATGGGCGGCTTTATAGCCTGTTCCTAGATCGCGACCGGCAATATTCCTGTGCTTACTTCCCACGCGGCGACGAGACAATCGAAGAAGCGCAGGCGGCGAAGAAGCACCATATCGCCGCAAAACTTTGCCTGAACCAGCCGGGCCTGACAGTTCTCGACATTGGCTGCGGCTGGGGCGGCCTGGCGCTGACCCTTGCCCGCGAGTATGGCGCGGTCGTGACTGGGATCACGCTCGCCGCCGAGCAGCTCGCAGAGGCACGCGCCCGTGCGCAGGCGGAGGGCCTGAGTGACCGGGTGACCTTCGAGCTGCAAGACTATCGCACCATGAACCGGCCCTTTGACCGTATCGTTTCAGTGGGAATGTTCGAGCATGTCGGCCTGGGATACTATGGCAAATTTTTCGACGTGGTCGCGCGCTGCCTCAAGCGCGATGGCGTCGCCCTTCTGCACACGATCGGGCGCATCCATGGCCCTGGCAGCACGAACGCTTGGATCGCCAAGTACATCTTTCCCGGCGGCTACGTGCCGGCTTTATCGGAAGTTGTTCCTGTTGTAGAACAATCCGGCCTGATCACCACCGATATTGAAGTCTTGCGGCTGCACTATGCCATGACCTTGCGCCAATGGCGCCGGCGCTTCGCGGCCAACCGTGACGCCATCGCGGCGGTTTACGACGAGCGCTTCTGCCGCATGTTCGAGTTCTACC
>JAFAHH010000552.1 GCA_019237355.1 Acetobacteraceae bacterium
CGACAGCAAAGTCCTCGCCCAGCAGATCGCCCATTGCGGTTTGCCGGAACCACTGCCGATGCAGCCGCCATTCGCTGCCCGGATCGATCAGCCGATAGCAAACCAGAGTTTTTAGCACGTTCAGCCAACGCGTGCCTTCCCGAGAAGCCGCCAGCCGGGCCGACCAGAATTCGTCCAGTCGCAGCTGATCCCATACCTGGCAAGCCAGCCAGCAAGCGCCCCATTGCCGCGGTTGGCGCAGCTGCAACCCGCCTAGCCGCACATGCACCAATCGCAATCCAGCTGCGGCGCCGCGCGATCCTCGGGAAACAGCGCGATCTGCTTGGCTTGCCGGCCACCCTCGTCGAACGCCTCGATGGTTTGGCACCATGCAGCCTTTTGGCTGTCGTTGATTTCGCCCAGATACAACACGTGCCGCTGCACGGTGCGCCTGCCCGCAACGCGGCGTTTTCGACGATGCTCCAATAGCGGTGCTCCTTGCCGTCTTTGCGGCGCATCTTGTGGCGCAGAAACATGCCGCACGGTTCCGAAAGCGCTGGCCGTTTCGCAAGGCCGTAGGTCGGCACCGCAAGCCATTTCCGCCGCTGCGCTCCCTCTTACCCTGCAGTTCATAAGGGCTTGCCGGCACACTCGGGCGACAAAATTTTCAAAACCGGGGGTGAGTTGCGAAAGTCAGGCTAGCGAAGCCTATTCGCACGAGGTCAGCAGTGCCGGCTTCTGGCCGGGCAACGCAGCATTTCCGCAGACGGCTTTCTATTCCTATGCCTATCCCGAGCCGGCGGGCTTCCGCGACCGACCGGTAACGCCCGGCGTTCGCTTCGACAAAGCGCTGGGCGAGTTCATTTTGCTATACGACACGGTACGCAGCGCCGCGGAGCCCGAGGCTTTGCTGCTCGAGTTTCTGTCCACCACCTATGCGGCGGCAGCGGAGACGGGCGGCTGGGACCGCGCGGCGCTGGAGTGCCCGATCGGGGCAAGTGCGTCAGGTCTAGCTGTAGTCGCTTACCACCACAGCTATGGGTCGCAAGTTTCCCTTCGCGGGTTGCGAACGGCCGAAATCGGCGCGTCGCCTCCCCCCTTGCCATAATGCTTCTTTTCTGGCGTCGCCTGTAGGTTGCGCGGACGATGCAACCGAACCCCGGGCCTTGCGTCGACCGAGCCGCTCACGGATGAGTGTGGCACGCTTTCCATTCACCGGTTATTCGATTCCTTCACCGCGCTTTACGAGCTGGTGCGGCTTCGTGCGAACATGCTGCGGACATTGATCGCTGTGGATCCGAGAAGGAAGAACGCAATGACAACGAACCTCCTGGTTACCTTCTATAGCACTTATGGGCATATTCACCGCATGGCGCGTGCCGTGGTTGAGGGTGCCGAGAGCGTGTCCGACACCACCGTGCGGCTGCGCCGGATCCCGGAACTGGAGGCGGCGCGCAAAGCGCTGTCGGCGCAGGATGCCTACGCCCGGGCACAGCAGGCGCAGGCCGAGACCCTCGAGGTCACGCATGATGACCTCCGCTGGGCCGATGGCATCGCCTGGGGCACGCCGACCCGCTATGGCAACATGAGTGCCCAGATGAAGCAGTTCATCGACACCACGGGTAGCTTGTGGCTCAAGGGCGAGCTTGAGGACAAAGCGGCCGGCATCTTTACGAGCACCGCGAGCATCCACGGTGGGCAAGAAACGACGATCCTCACCGCCCTCGTCCCGCTCATCCATCTCGGCATGGTGTTCGTCGGCACTCCCTACGGTCAGAACCCGCAGCTCTTGGTCACCGACGGCATTGGCGGCTCGCCCTAATGGACCTGGCACCCTGGCCGGAACCGACGGCTCCCGGCAACCGGTCGAGGCGGAGCTCACCACCGCCCGCAACCTCGGAAGCCGTCTTGCGCGTGTCGCCGGCCGCCTTAAGGGACTCAGAGCAAGCGGCGCAGTCGCGTCATAGCTAGGGGGTTTCTCTTCGAGCGTCCTATGCCGCTTTTCGACCTGATGAACATCGCGGGTAGCTTCCGTGCGCGCATGACTCGCCCGGATCAGATCAGTCCATCGAGCGGTTTGCGCAAAATGACAGCACTCAATGCCTACTTGCGCCGTCGCGAAATCAACCGGCAGGGTGCCCGGCCCGCAAAACCGGATTAAAGGGCTCCTTGCATGCGGCTCTCGTGGTGACGGCCCGGGTGTAGGCACCGGAAATCAACACGTATGACGTCCATACTAACGCCGTGCAGTTGTAACGGTATTGGCCTGTCTGCTTCAGGCTCCCCACCGGCACCTAAGTCGAAGCGGGCTTGCCCGACTCGTCGCCATAACAATATCACCACGCCCATATGTAACATTGTGCAGCCGTATAGGCGTCATCATGTCAGTGGCGCTCGACGCGGACCCTACTCAGGCGCTCTCGCGCTGGGCCGCAGGCCGATCAGGATTGATCCCTGGCGGCTTGCCACAATGTGCTCGCAGCTGCAACCGGAAGTGGGGTGCGCCTATGTGCGCATAAGCCGGCGCCGTCCCGGTGCTTGGCCACGCCGGGGTGCAGCACTAAGCCACCACCCTCGGCCGCATATCACGCCACCGGACGACCGAGAGCGGATGTGGATGTGGGTCGAGCCTAACAACCCCCTTTAACGGTAGGCTCACCCAAAACTTGTGATTGATCAAAACCCTGTTGGCACGTTGCCCAGAGTTGTCATGCATCAACAGGAGTCGTCGGGGCTTACCACGGGGTAACGATAATCCCATTAATCCCATCGCGCCCGCCAGAAGCATAATGGTCGGTCTTCTTCCCGTGGTCCCCGTTTGGGTCGGCATAGGTTTTATCATCTGGCTGCTTGTGAAGATTAGCCAAGCACAGCGGTAGCTCGCCGCTGGGTATGGCGCTACGCCCTTGCTCGAGCTGCCCTTGCGGTTCGCAAGGTGCCCGGCGAGGCGGGATACCGCCTCACTCGCCTAGGCGGGTAGGCCGTAGGACCAGAAGCCGGCCCACATGGGTTGTATACTTGTCGGCCTCTATACCCTCGGCCATGATCGGCGCCTGGCTCGTGCTGGTGTGGTGACTTGGGCCGCAGCGCCAGCCGCCCCCAGGGCCGCAGGGTGGGTCCTGTCCGCCCCCGCGTGTCCCTTGGCTCGGGCGAATCCGGAACGCCAGATACCGTTCGCCGACGGCCGTGCTCAGTGGCAAGGCGGCGGGCTGCCATCTGAGCAGACCGCAGTAGAGCCGGGCGGCGTGACTACCGTGGTATTCGGGGGCGGCGGGGCTCTATTGACGCTGATGCAGCCCGCGACCAGTAACCCAAGGAGCAGTACCAATGCGCGCATCAGTCGACCCTGCAAAACGAGACTTTCGTTATGACCAGCATTATCCTTCCAGCCGCATGAGTCGAGTTGCACGGTAGTTTAGTTGCTGGCGCAGCTCTGGGGCGCCGGAGTGCAGCAAGACCATCACCCGCTGCTGCCGCCGCCGATCGTGCTGGGCTAAGCGGCAATATACCCGTGCCAAAACCGCAGCGTTTCGAGAAATACCGCCGCCCCGGTTCTCGACGCGCCAGCTCCCAGCCATTTTTTTCGGCCGTTGCACCGAGCCCCAAATCTACGACACTTTATGCGCTCATGGCCGCCGCATCGCGAGGAGGCTGTTCCCGCCTGCCTACGCCGCCCCTAGACCGGGCCTAGGAACCTCTCGCGGCCTCCAGCCGGAATGCACTCCCGCACTGTGGATGTGACGTCTGGCCATGAAACGCCCGCAAGCCGGCCGCGCTGTGGAGAGTCCGCAGCACGGAATAGCCTTGGAGCATAACCAGTCGCCTCGCCATCGCGAGGAGGGCTGCATGACCATATTGCGATACGATCTCGCAGATGAGTGGCTGGAAGCCGATGGGTTGGGCGGGTTCGCGTCGGGGACGGTCGGCGGCGAGCGCACGCGCGGGTATCACGCATTACTCCTGCCGGCTCTGACGCCGCCCTCCGGCCGGGTGGTGCTGGTGAACGGGCTCGAAGCGTGGCTGGAGACCGCATCCCGCCGGTACCCTCTCAGCAGCCAACGGTACCTGCCCGATGTGACGTACCCGGACGGGTGGAGACATATCGCCGAATTCCGCCGCGCTCCCTGGCCACGCTGGACATATGTCTTGCCGGATGGGAGCAGGATCGAGCATCAACTTTTGGTGGACCGCGCGGGCTGCGAGACGGTGTTGCGCTGGCGGCGCGTTGCCGGGTCGGGGCCGTGCCGGCTGTTGGTGCGCCCGCTGATCTCGGGCCGTGACTATCACGCGCTCCATCGCGAAAATACCGCCTTCGGTTTCGAGGCCCGGCTTCGCGGCGGCAACGTTGCCTGGCGCCCCTATCCGGACCAGCCGGCCATCGCCGCATTAACGAACGGCGCGTATCGCCATGACCCGGAATGGTACCGAAATTTCCTCTACACTAGCGAGCGGGACCGCGGCCTCGATTATGTCGAGGATCTCGGCTCGCCCGGTATATTTATCTGGGATTTAGCAGCGGCTGAGGCCATGATGGTCCTCCGGACGGGTGACGGGTTGAACGTGCGTGCCGCTGCCCACGCGCGAGAACTCATCGAAGCCGAGCGCGTGCGGCGATCTGGCCTCTCTCCGCTGGCGATGGCCGCTGACCAATATCTCGTGGAACGCGGCAAAGGTCGGACGCTGCTGGCGGGATTTCCCTGGTTCACCGATTGGGGCCGGGATACCTTCATCGCGATGCGCGGGCTGATCCTCGCAACTGGCCGGCTCGACGAAGCGGAGGGCATTTTGCTGGCCTGGGCCGGGTTGGTCAGCGGCGGCATGTTACCGAACCGCTTTCCCGACACGGGCGACACGCCCGAATACAACGCGGTGGATGCCTCGCTCTGGTTCATCGTCGCGGTACACGACTTTCTCGAGGCCGCGCGGACGGGCGGCCATCATATGACGCCTTCTGTGCAGACCTCCTTGGTGGAGGCGGTCGAGGCTATTCTCGCCGGCTATGTGGCAGGCACCCGATACGGCATCGCCCCAGATATCGACGGTCTGATTCGCGCGGGTGTGCCTGGTGTCCAGCTCACCTGGATGGACGCGAAGATTGGCGACTGGGTAGTCACCCCGCGCATCGGTAAGCCAGTGGAGATCCAGGCGCTCTGGATCAATGCGCTGCGGATCGGCGGCGTCTGGTCGGCACGCTGGCGGGAGATGGAAGCCCGCGCCCGTTCGGCCTTCGCGGCGCGCGTCCCCGATCCTGCAACGGGCGGGCTCTACGATGTGGTGGAGGCCGACCATCGTACCGGGCGCAGTGGACGCACGCATCCGGCCGAACCAGATATTCGCTATCGGCGGGCTGCCGTTCCCGGTGCTGGAAGGCGCCGCAGCGCGCTCCGTGGTCGACTTAGTGGAGGGGAAGCTGCTCACGCCGCTCGGTCTGCGGTCGCTGGCCCCGGGCGAGGCCGGATATGTGCCGCATTATTATGGCGGTCCCCGCGAGCGTGACAGCGCCTACCATCAGGGCACGGTCTGGCCCTGGCTGATCGGCCCCTTCGTCGAAGCCTGGCTGCGCGTACGCGGCGGCGCCGAAGCGCCGGAGGCCGTCAAGGCCGCGGCGCGGGCTCGGTTCCTCGAACCCCTTTACGAACATCTGGAGACCGCTGGCCTGGGGCATGTCTCCGAGGTGGCGGACGCCGAGCCGCCGCACCGACCTGGCGGCTGCCCATTCCAGGCCTGGTCGCTGGGCGAACTCATCCGCGCCGAGCGTCTGCTCGTGCCGGTTCCCGTCCCGTATCGCGATCCCGGAGATGTCCGATGACTAGCCTGCCGCACCAGTGCCTACTCGACACCATCGAGGGGTGCCGCCTGCACCTAGCAGGATGGCGCCGCTGGGGTCCTTATCTCAGCGAAAGACAATGGGGCACCGTGCGCGAGGACTACAGTCCCAACGGCAACGCCTGGGAGTATTTCCCGCACGATCACGCGCGCAGCCGCGCTTATCGCTGGGGCGAGGACGGAATCGGCGGCTTCGGTGACGATCAGCTACGATGGTGCTTGGCGCTCGCCCTCTGGAACGGGCGCGACCCCATCCTGAAGGAGCGCTTGTTCGGGCTGACGAACAACGAGGGGAACCACGGGGAAGACGTCAAGGAACTCTACTACTACCTCGATGGCACGCCGACGCATTCTTACATGCGAATGCTTTATAAGTATCCGCAGGCGGCCTTCCCTTATGAAGAGCTGATTGCGGAGAACCGCCAGCGCGGCCCCGGCAGCGCTGAGTTCGAGCTGGCCGATGCTGGCCTATTCGAGGCGAATCGATATTTCGATGTGGCGATCGAGTATGCTAAGGCCTCGCCCGACGACATCCTGATGCGCATCACGGTGACCAATCGCGGCGAGGACCCGGCCGAACTGCATGTGCTGCCTCATCTCTGGGCGCGCAATACTTGGTCCTGGTGCTTCGATGCCGAACGTCCGCTGCTGCGTGCCCAGCCGGACGGGTCGGTCCAGGCGCTACATCCCCGTATGCCGCCGATGCGCTTCTTCGCCGACGACGAGGCCACATGGCTGTTCTGCGAGAATGAGACGAACACGCGGCGCGTTTTCGGCTGGGATCAGCCGGGCCTCTTCAAGGATGGGATCAACGACTTCGTCGTTAACGGCGACCACAATGCGGTGAGCCAGGTGCGGGAGGGTACCAAATGTGCAGCCCATATCCGGCTTATTCTCGCCGGCCAGCAGTCGGCCACGCTGAGGCTGCGGCTGGTTTTAGAAGTTCAAAAAGGCCTGCCGTTCCAGGACTTCGAAACGATTTTCGCCGATCGGATTGGCGAAGCCGACGAGTTTTATGCCGCGCTGCAGCAGAGAATCACCGACAACGACGCGCGCCGGGTGCAGCGGCAGGCGCTGGCCGGGGTGCTGTGGTCGAAGCAGTTCTACTATTTCGATGTAAGGCAGTGGCTGAAAGGCGATCCGGCTCAGCCGCCCCCGCCGCCGGACCGCGGGCGGAACGCCGAATGGTTCCATCTGAACAATGCGGATATCATTTCGATGCCCGACAAGTGGGAATATCCCTGGTACGCCGCCTGGGACCTAGCATTCCACTGCGTCACCTTCGCCCTTATCGACCCGGAATTCGCCAAGAGCCAGCTCGTGTTGCTAACGCGCGAATGGTACATGCACCCCAACGGCCAGCTTCCTGCCTATGAGTGGGCATTCAGCGATGTGAACCCGCCGGTGCACGCTTGGTCAGCCTGGCGCGTCTACCAAATGGACCAAGCGCTGACCGGCCGTCCCGACCGCGTCTTCCTGGAACGCGTTTTCCATAAACTGATGCTCAATTTCACCTGGTGGGTGAATCGCAAGGACGCGGAGGGTCGCAACATCTTCCAAGGCGGCTTCCTGGGCCTGGACAATATCGAGATCTTTGACCGCTCTGCCCCGCTTCCAACGGGCGGCATCATCGACCAGTCGGACGGCACGGCCTGGATGGCGATGTATAGCCTGAACCTGATGCACATCGCGCTGGAGCTGGCGATCGAGAACCACGTCTATGAAGACATCGCCATCAAGTTCTTCGAGCACTTCCTGTACATTGCGGATGCGATGACCCACCGGTGCGGAAAAGGGATCGGCCTCTGGGACGAGGAGGATCAGTTTTATTACGACGTGCTCAACTTGCCGTGCGGTACCGCCGTTCCTCTCCGCGTGCGCTCGATGGTCGGGCTGATCCCGCTCTTTGCGGTCGAGGTGCTGGATTCCTGCGTCTTTGAGCAGCTGCCAGAATTCGCCCGGCGCCTAAGATGGTTCCTGAAGCACCGGCCTGAGCTTGCCCGGCTGGTCTCCCGCTGGGCGGAACCGGGCAGCGGGGAGCGTCGTTTGCTCTCGTTGCTGCGGGGGCATCGGATGAAGGCCCTACTCCGGCGCATGCTCGACGAGACGGAGTTTCTGTCGGACTACGGAGTACGGTCTTTATCGAAATATTACGAAGCGCATCCTTACGTACTCGAGCATGATGGCACGCGCTTCGGCGTGAAGTACGTGCCGGGCGAATCCAATTCCCGCCGATTCGGCGGCAACTCCAATTGGCGCGGTCCGATTTGGATGCCCGTCAACTATCTGCTCGTCGAGTCTCTCTATCGGTTCCACCGCTACTATGGCGACGATTTCAGGGTCGAGTGCCCGACCGGGTCGGGTCGCTTGCTCAGCCTGCGCGAGATCGCGGATGAGCTGAGGAGGAGGCTTTGCGCACTATTCCTCCGCGGGCCGGACGGTAGGCGGCCCCTATCGGGTAATAGCACCACGCTGGTGCAGCGGGTGGCCTTGGACGACCATTTGCTGTTCCATGAATACTTTCACGGCGATACGGGTCGCGGCTTGGGCGCCTCGCACCAGACCGGTTGGACCGGACTTGTTGCCCTGCTGCTCCATCCGCGCTCTGCCGGCAATCCCTGGAGCCTGTCGATCAACGAGAGAGTGGAAGCCCGTGCGGACGCATAAGGAGGTGGTAACACCCGAGCAAGCCAAGGCCGCACCCGCGGATGACCTGCCGAAGCGTGGTGCAGTACTGGCCGTCGAATAAATCGAAAGAGGGTGGTCAGCGGGTCTGTGATACACGCTGAAGCCAGGATGATGGTCGTTAGAGCGCCGAACCGGCCTCTGCTTGCCATTGACGGCGATTCTTTCGCGCATCGCGCCTATCACGGTCTCCCAAAGACGATCCGGCGCAAGGGGGACCGCGGCGCCGGAGCAATCGTCGGCTTCGCTAATTTTCTGCTCCGAATGGTGGAAAGCGAGCAGCCGCGCGCCATCATGGTGGGATGGGACACGCTAGGCGCTCCGACATATCGTCATGAATTGCTGCCCGGCTATCAAAGCGGGCGAAAGTTCGATGACGAGCTTGTCGAGCAGTTGGCTGAGGTCCACGAGCGGTATGGCGTAGCCCCTGATCAGGTGCCAGACTTCATCGCCCTGCGCGGCGATCCATCGGACAAGGTGCCAGGCGCACGCGGCGTAGGCCCGAAAGGAGCTGCAAGTTTGCTCCGAACATACCGAACGCTCGAAGCCGTATTGGCCGCCGGTCGCTTCCCGGAGCAAGCCGCCGACCTCCGAAAGTATTGCCGGATTGCAACTATGGACCGATCGGCTCCGCTGCCTGCTTTGCCCGATCAGCAGGCCTCTTGGGATAAAGCGGCTGCACTTGCGAAGGAGTGGGATCTAAACCGATTGTCTGACCGGCTCGGCAAACTGTCGTCGCGAAGCAATAGAGACACCTGATCGACGCGTCTGAAACTGATATCGCGATCCGATTCGTGTATTGCGGAACGATTTCCAGCAATCGCGCAAGTTCGGGCAAGAGCCTCACGTGGCCACTCTGCGCCGTCGGCCGCGGTCCGGCGCAGCGTGCCCATTATCTCTCGTCGGCCGCCGTCTGCAGCGCTCTGACCGCGATGGCCACGAGAATGCGCGTCACCAGCGGTGCCCAACAGGCCGATTTTAAGATGGCTAATCTTACTGAGTCACGAAAATAACCTTAGGCGCGAATCGGCTGGCTAGGCCAGTTTGAAGATTCAATCAGCAGCCCAGTGGGAGCTGAGTATGGATCCCATAGCCACCGAGGGCAGCGCCGCGCGATTTACCGCCTACATCGACGGCCTGAGCATCGTGATCGGCCACGCTGGCCGGGTCGGGCCGCTGCAGGACTATGCGCGCGGTCTGCTGCTGCCCGTTGCCCGCAAGAGCGGTCGAGCCGATAGCGGCGGTGACCGCGCCGTTACGAACATCGGCGCAGCATCAGTCGTTGCTGCATTTCGTCGGCAACGCCGCGTGGTCGGACGAGAAACTGCTGGCCAAAGTGCAGGAGCTGACAGTGCCTGTATTGCAGCGCCAAGAGCCGGTGCAGGCCTGGATCATCGACGATACGGCTTTTCCAAAGAAGGGCCGGCATTCGGTGGGAGTGGCGCGGCAATATTGCGGGCAATCGGGCAAACAGGAGAATTGCCAGGTCGCGGTCAGCCTGTCGGTTGCCAATCACCACGCCAGCTTGCCAGTCGCCTGGCGGCTTTATTTGCCGCAGAGCTGGGCCGATGACCCGGCGCCCAGGCGCCAGGCCGGCGTGGCCGATGCGGTTCGCTTCCAAACCAAGCCGGAGATTGCGTGTGACCGGCTGCGCGCCGCTTGCGCTGCAGGATTGCCGCGGGGCGTTGTGCTGATGGACGCGAGCTATGGCGACGACACTTGGTTGCGGAGCGAAATCACTTCGCTAGGGCTGCAATACATTGGCGGCGTGCGCCCGCACACCTCGGTTTGGCCGCCGGGAACCGGCCCGTTGCCGCCGAAGCAATGGCGCGGCAGCGGGCGGCCGCCGACCCGGCTGCGGCGCGGCCGGCGGAATCAGCCGGTCTCGGTG
>JAFAHH010000572.1 GCA_019237355.1 Acetobacteraceae bacterium
GGTTACGTAGAGCTGCATTATGATGAAGAGCGGAAGGAATGCGTCTATGAACCGGTCAAGCTAACCCAAGAATGGCGGAGCTTCGATTTCGTCTCACCCTGGGAGGGGATGACCACCCTGCCGGGGGATGAGAAAGTACATACTGAGCGCGGAACAAAGACGTAAACAATGCAACAAAGCTCTGACACGCCGGTCGCGGAAAAACCGGGACAGCGGATCGTTGAATTTGATAGCCACGCCGTCAATTTCGGCCCGCAGCACCCAGCGGCCCACGGGGTGCTTCGCCTCATTCTGGAATTGGACGGTGAGGTGGTGGAGCGCGCCGACCCACATATCGGGTTTCTACATCGCGGTACCGAGAAGCTCATCGAGTATCGCACGTATATGCAGAATGTGCCGTATTTCGATAGGCTCGATTACGTCTCGCCGATGTGCCAGGAGCACCCATTCGCGCTGGCGGTGGAAAAGCTGCTCGGCATAACGGTGCCGGAGCGGGCCCAGTGGATACGCGTGCTATTTTCCGAAATCACCCGGGTGCTCAATCACTTGCTGAACTTAACCAGCTACGCGCTCGATGTCGGCGCGATAACGCCGATTCTGTGGGGGTTCGAAGAACGCGAGAAGCTGCTGCAATTCTATGAGGACGTGTCGGGCGCACGTTTCCATTCCAACTATTTCCGGCCGGGTGGTGTCGCGAGAGACCTGCCGGCCGGCACGGAGGAGAGGATCGCCGCCTGGGCCGATGGCTTTCCGAAATTCATCGACGACTTGGAAGAGCTGCTGACCAGTAATCGCATTTGGAAGCAGCGGACGGTTAATATCGGGGTGATGAGCCCGGAAGATGCGCTGGCTTGGGGCTGGAGTGGCCCGAATCTCCGCGCCAGCGGAGTGCCTTGGGATTTGCGCCGCGCGCAGCCTTACGAGAAGTACGCGGAAGTCGATTTTGAAATTCCGGTCGGCCGCCATGGTGATTGCTATGACCGGTTTTTGGTGCGTGTCTGGGAAATGCGCGAGAGCGTCCGCATTATCAAGCAGTGTCTGGAGAAGATGCGTCCCGGTCCCGTCAAGGTTCAGGACTGGAAGTTCGTGCCGCCCCGGCGCGAGGAAATGAAGCGGTCGATGGAAGCGCTGATCCATCACTTCAAACTATTCACTGAGGGCTTTCACGTCCCAGCCGGGGCCACCTATACCGTCGTTGAGACGCCAAAGGGCGAATTCGGAGTCTATCTAGTGGCGGACGGAACCAATCGGCCCTATCGCTGTAAGATTCGCCCCACAGGTTTTGCCTATCTTCAGGCCATGGATGTTCTCGCGAAGCGGCACTTATTGGCGGATGCGGTTGCGATCATAGGCTCGATTGATATCGTCTTTGGCGAAATCGATAGGTAGCGCCAATGAGCGAACAATTCGTGCGGTTTGAAGAGATGCCTAGCTCCTTCGCCTTCGACGCCGAAAGCGACGCTGAAATCGCGCGCGTGCTGGCGAAATATCCGCCCAACAAGCAGGCCAGTGCGGTGTTGCCCCTCCTGTATATCGCACAAGGCCAAATGCTGCGGCAAACCGGGAGCGCCTGGGTGCCGGTAGCCGCCATGGACGAAGTAGCCAAGCGGCTGGCCATGCCGGCGATCCGGGTGTACGAGGTGGTTACGTTCTATACGATGTTTCACACCAGTCCGATCGGCAAGTGGCACTTACAGGTGTGTACGACTACGCCCTGCTGGTTGCGCGGATCTGATGAGGTGGTCGCCGCGTGCCGCAAGGTTACGGGGATTCATGGGTGGAACGAAACCAGCGCCGATGGGCTGTTCACGCTCTCGGAGGTGGAGTGTCTGGGTGCTTGCGTGAACGCCCCGATCGTTCAAGTAAACGATGATTTCTACGAAGACCTGGACGGGGCCAGCACCGAGCGGCTGCTTGAGGCGCTGAAGCGGGGTGAGAAGCCACCGTATGGCTCCGTGATTGGCCGGCAAGGCTCGGCGCCGGAAGGCGGGCCGAATACGTTGCTCGAGGTGGGAGCGAAGTGAGGCAATGCTGAGCGGCGCGGATCGTATCTTTACGAATCTCTATGGCATGCACGATTGGCGGCTCGCCGGCGCGCGTAAGCGCGGCGATTGGGACGGTACCGGCGCAATCCTGGCCAAAGGCCGCGATTTCATCGTCGAGCAGATCAAGGAGAGCGGGCTGCGCGGCCGCGGCGGGGCGGGTTTCCCCACCGGCATGAAATGGTCGTTCATGACGAAGCAGTCCGACGGCCGGCCGCACTACCTCGTGATCAATGCCGATGAAAGCGAGCCGGGCACCTGCAAGGACCGCGACATCATGCGGTTCGATCCACACAAGCTGGTCGAAGGCGCGCTAATCGCCTCCTTCGCCATGGGCGCGCATGCGTCGTATATTTACATCCGCGGAGAATTTTATAACGAAGCGCGTCATCTGCAGATTGCCATCGATGAAGCCTACAAAGCCGGGCTGATCGGCAAGAATGCCTGCGGGTCGGGGTGGGATTTCGATCTCTACCTTCATCGCGGCGCCGGCGCCTATATTTGCGGCGAGGAAACGGCGTTGCTCGAAAGCCTGGAAGGCAAGAAGGGCATGCCCAGGCTAAAGCCGCCATTTCCGGCCGCAGTCGGCCTCTATGGCTGCCCAACTACCGTGAATAATGTGGAAAGCATTGCGGTCACGCCGACGATCATGCGCCGCGGCGCCGCATGGTTCTCCGCGCTCGGACGGCCGAAGAATACCGGCACCAAGGTCTTCTGCATTTCGGGCCACGTGAATAAGCCCTGCAACGTGGAGGATGAGCTGGGCATCCCGTTGCGCGAGCTGATCGATAAATACGCGGGCGGCGTGCGCGGGGGTTGGGATAATCTCCTCGCCATCATACCCGGCGGCAGCTCGGTGCCGCTTATTCCCAAATCCATTTGCGACACGGTGCTGATGGATTTCGATAGCCTGCGCGACGTAAAGAGCGGCCTTGGCACGGCGGCCGTCATCGTGATGGATAAATCGACCGACGTGATTCGCGCCATTGCCCGGCTGGCAACGTTCTACAAACACGAAAGCTGCGGCCAGTGCACGCCCTGCCGGGAAGGCACCGGCTGGATGATGCGGGTGATGTATCGTATGGTGGAAGGCCGGGCCGAGCCCGAAGAGATCGATATTCTTGATCAGGTGACCCGTCAGGTCGAGGGGCACACGATTTGTGCGTTGGGTGATGCAGCGGCTTGGCCCGTTCAAGGCCTGATCCGCCATTTCCGCCCAGTGATCGAACAGCGGATCGCGGAGTATAAGGGCCGCGCCTTGCCGCTGGCGGCGGAGTAGCCATGCCAAAAGTTACGGTTGACGGGATCGAAGTCGAGGTTGCGGCCGGGTCGACGGCGCTGCAAGCATGCGAGCTTGCCGGCAAGGAAATCCCGCGCTTCTGCTACCACGAACGCCTCTCCATCGCGGGCAATTGCCGGATGTGCCTGGTGGAGGTGGAGAAAGCGCCCAAGCCGATCGCTTCCTGCGCCTATCCCGTAGCCGACGGGATGGTGATCAAGACCGACACGCCGATGGTGCGCAACGGCCGCCGCGGCGTGATGGAGTTTCTGCTGATCAATCACCCGCTCGACTGCCCGATTTGCGACCAGGGCGGGGAGTGCGATCTGCAGGACCAGGCCGTTGCCTTTGGGTTCGATAAGTCCCGCTACCGCGAGCCGAAGCGGGCGGTGAAGGACAAGTATCTGGGCCCGCTCGTCAAAACCGTGATGACGCGCTGCATCCATTGCACGCGCTGCATCCGCTTCTGTGCGGAAGTGGCCGGCGTGCCGGATCTTGGCGCAACCGGCCGCGGCGAAAGCATGGAAGTAGGCACGTATATCGAAAGGGCAATCGACTCGGAGCTTTCGGGTAATCTGATCGACATTTGCCCCGTCGGCGCGCTCACCTCCGCGCCCTACGCGTTCATCGCCCGGCCATGGGAGCTGAAGAAGACGGACGGGATCGATGCGCTCGATGCAGTCGGCACGAATATCCGCATCGACTGCCGCGGGCCCGAAGTGCTGCGGATCCTGCCCCGTATCAATGAGGAGGTGAACGAGGAGTGGCTCGCCGATAAATCGCGCTTTTCCATCGACGGCCTAAAGCGGCGGCGGCTGGACCGGCCTTGGGTCCGGCGCGAAGGTCGGCTCGAGCCGGCCACCTGGGCCGAAGCTTTCGCGGCCATCGCGGAACGGGCCCATGGCGCTTATGGCCGCCGGATCGGCGCGATCACCGGTGATTTGTGCGACGCCGAGAGCATGGTGGCGCTGAGGGACCTTATGGCGGCGCTGGGTTCGCCCAACCTCGATTGCCGTCAGGATGGCGCGGCGCTCGACCCAGCCCGGCGCGACTATTACATTTTCAATTCCGGGATTACCGGGATCGATGAGGCCGATGCGATCCTACTGGTCGGCACCAATCCGCGCCGCGAGGCGCCGATCATCAACGCCCGTATCCGCAAGCGGTGGCTCGCGGGTCAAATCCCGATCGGTCTGGTCGGCGATGAAACGGATCTGACGTATCGCGTGCAACCCCTGGGTCTCGGACCGTCCGCCCTGGCAAGGTTGCCGCAGGGGGAGTTTGGCCAAAAGCTACGCGAGGTGAAACGGCCGATGATCATCGTCGGCCAGTCGGCCCTGGTGCGGCCGGATGGCGGGGCGATACTTGCCGCGTGTTGGCAGCTCGCTGGCCGGGTCGGGGCGCTGACCCCCGAGTGGCACGGCTTCAACGTTCTTCATACCGCCGCGGCCCGGGTGGGAGCGCTCGATCTTGGCTTCGTGCCGGGCCGGGGCGGGTTGGGCGCTGCCGAAATGGCGGGAGGCGGGGTCGATCTGCTCTGGCTCCTCGGGGCGGATGAAATCGAGGTTACGGGCAAGAATACATTCGTGATCTACCAAGGCCATCACGGCGACCGCGGCGCAAGCCGTGCCGATGTGATCTTGCCGGGCGCGGCGTACACGGAAAAGCATGGCACGTATGTGAATACGGAAGGCCGGGTGCAGCGCGCCGAGTTCGCGATCTACCCGCCCGGCGAAGCGCGCGAAGACTGGCG
>JAFAHH010000624.1 GCA_019237355.1 Acetobacteraceae bacterium
TATGTATTACGCCATTGGGACGGGTTGATCCTGTATCTCGACGATGGCCGCCTGGAAATGGACACGAATGTCGTCGAGCGTGCCATCAGACCGGTTACCATTACGAGAAAGAATTCATTATTCGCCGGCAGCGATGCCGGGGCTCGCCGGTGGGCAATCGCAAATACCTTAATCCAGACTTGCAAGTTGAACGGCGTGGACCCGCTCGCCTGGCTCACCTACGTGCTGCAGCGGATCGTCTCGGGGCAAACAAAAAACCAGGAACTGAACACACTGCTGCCATGGAACTGGCGCTCACCCTCCACAGCCGTCGCCGCATAATCGTCGCTACCTCAGCTTACCTTGCCGCCTCGTCACCGCGTCAACGCGCCGCACCAATGGTGACAGCGCGCCGCTTACGTGCAAGCAGGCTATACGGATGCTTGTTCTCGTTCGCATGGGCCCAAACGCTTCAACAGCGCATTGGGCGATCGGAGGATGGATTATGAAGTTGGCGGTCATTGCGTGTGCGGGCTCGTTCGTAGCAGCGGCGGCGATGGCGCAGTCGTCGCTGCCCGATCCCGCGCGCACACCCGGCGCGCTCAATCCGTCGGTAACGCAGGAAACGGTTGCCGCAACAATCTGCATGCGCGGTTGGACCCGGACAGTCCGCCCGCCGCCAGCGGCACGCTACCTGAACCCCGGATACCATCTCGTGCCCATCGGACTTGGCGGCGCGCCGGCCGACCCACGAAACCTTTGGCCGGAGCCACGGGATCCCGCGGACGACTGGGGCGCGGATCGAAAGGACGAACCTGAAGCGGTTCTGAACCGCCTGGTCTGCGAAGGCCGGCTGCCCCTTGCTGAGGCGCAGTCGGCGATTGCGCGCGACTGGATCGCGGCTTATCGCCGGTTTGTTGCGCCAGACGAGTAGTCCGACTGCCTTTGCCAGCACCAAGTTCAATCGCTGGCACAGCTCGTTGCGGATCGTTGATTTAGCTCGAGAGGCTTTGCGTTTTGGCATCAGTTGATACGAAGGAAAGGGGAGCCCGAAGGCTCCCCCGTCTGTCTCACTCTCCGAAGGCAGCGAGTTCGACAGTGGCGGCCTGGCGATCGATGGTTTGGCTCAGATCGGTCGGCGCGACATAAGGCTTCCAGGTCTCGCCGGTGATGGCTGCATAGGCTTCCACCGCGCCCTCGGCCGCAGCGAGCTGCGCATAGGCCTGCAGGCCCATCTGGGCTGCGAAGTGGCGGGCACGCTGAGCCTTGTTCTCGAAGATCAGGACCCCGTCACGGTCCGCGTCCCGATCGTCGTTCTGCAGCCTGGCGGTGAGATCGCGCGCTTCCGTTACCTTCTGGCTGTAGAAGCTGCCGGCCGCGAAGGCGGAGCCGACCAGCGCGCCAACGATGCGCTGGAAGTGCATCGCGGTGGCCTTCTCGCCCAGGATCCCATTGAAGACGTCAGCCATGCGGCTGAGAGCCTCCTGGTGCGCCTTGAACACGGCATCAGCATCCACGGGATCAAGGCCGAAGTGACGTTCCAGTTTGGCCGCGATCTGGCTGTTGGGGCAGACGGCGACGGCGCGTGCGAGGGTGATTGGATCGCGGGTCGATTGGCTGCGGTTTGCAGGACGTGTGGTGTTGGTGGGACGCTTGGCCATTGTCGAAATCCTGTCTCCGTTTGTCCCCGGGTGACCGACCCTATGCCGGCTTCTCCCTCGGGATGCGGTCGAGCAAGCCGGCGCCGGGAGGCCGCCTGCTCCTGAGCCAACTGAGCGAGCGCGGCCAGGCTGCGAACGGCACGAAGCGGAATCCGCAAAGACCTTCCTTTCGTTCTTCATTTGAAACTTTTTGCGGATTCCGCTTTGTGCCGGGCGCGGCCTGGCCTTGCGAGGTGAGGATGGCGAACCGCCAGGCGCTTCGCTCCTCTTGGGCGAAGCGGGAGTAGGCGGCCCCCCGGCGCTGGCTTAGACCGCACACCCCCGAGGAGAGAAGCTGGTATCAGGCACACACCAAGGGGCGCCGGAGACAGCATCGCGGCCACAGGGTCTGGCTAATTCGACCAAGTCTGCCGGATCGCGCTAGCCGCGTTCGACCGGATAGCACCCCAAGCCCGCTGGCGCCGGCTGCCTGCACGACCAAATCGTCGATTGGCTTCGGCCCGGAGCTCAGCGGACTAACGCGCCGTGCGCATGGGAAAGGTTATCGGCCGTCTAAACTAGGCGAGAGCCTTTCAGGGGATACATTGCCAGGGCCTCGTGAACTCCGCCCTTTGCCGCAGGCCGTTCCGTGGCGACAAGATGCCC
>JAFAHH010000991.1 GCA_019237355.1 Acetobacteraceae bacterium
GATGCGCTGGCCCGCGAGCTGGGCCGCGCCGCACCGCTTGGCGAAGGGATTTGGGTGCTCGGACCCGCTCCGGCCCCTTTCGCCCTATTGCGGGGGCGACACCGGCGCCGGCTGTTGCTGAAAACCCGGCGAGACATTGCCGTGCAGCCGATCCTTAGAGCCTGGCTCGCCAAAGTCCCGGTGACACGCGGCGCGCGGGTCGATGTGGATGTCGATCCGGTGTCGTTTTTGTGATGTGCGCTGCGCCTGGGCGGCGGGTTCGGCTGGGAATTGCGTGGGAGGCAACATTGTCACATGAGTTGGACAGCCGGACGCGACTGGCATTTTGGGCCGGATGGGATGTGCTGCGCGATCGAGTTGCGCTCGCCTATGGCGAAGAGCTAAGGGGGATGGCCTCAGCCATCGCGCTCTCGAGTAAAAGAATGGTTCCAGATCGAGGCAAACTTGCTCTAGAGTCTTGGTTTTGAGAACGCGACTGAACAGTTCGAGGATTCCGCATTAAGCGGTCGCGCCCAAGGCGCTAGATTCAAATAAACTTCACGTTTCTCCATGCATCCGGCCGCTATTAGTTCTTCTATTCAGGGTCCGGGAGCCGCATGCACTGCGATCGTATCAAGTGTTATTACCGAAGTGTCTTCGTTTCCGATATCCATTTAGGGCTGCGAGCGTGCCGGGCAGACCTCCTGGCCGACTTCCTGCGCCGGGTGGAATGCGAACACCTTTACCTCGTGGGCGACATCTTGGATGGTTGGCGCGTTAACAAATCCTGGTACTGGGACCAGCATCACGACGAGATCGTGCGCCTGGTATTGACGCTCGCCCGAAACGGCGTCGCCATCACCTATATCCCGGGCAACCATGATGAAAAATTGCGCGGCTGGCTGGGTCTGGAGATTTCCGGGGTCAAACTGGCGCATCGCGCCGAGCACCAGACCGCCGACGGGCGCCGCATGCTCGTGATCCACGGTGACGAGTTCGATGGTGTCGTACGCTACGCTCGGTACCTCGCCCTCCTCGGCGACTGCGCTTATAACGAAGCACTGCGGCTCAATCGTTGGTTCAATGTAATTCGCCGTATGCTCGGTTATCCCTATTGGTCGTTGTCCAAGTGGTTGAAACAGCAGGTCAAGGGGGCCGTCAACGCGATCAGCCGATTCGAGAACGCACTCGCGCTCGAAGCGAAGCGCGGCGGTTTCGATGGTGTGATCTGCGGCCATATACACTCCGCTGAAATCCGGCAGATCGGCGACATCGTTTACATGAATGACGGCGATTGGGTGGAGTCCTGCACCGCGCTCGTGGAGCACTTTGATGGCCGTTTCGAGCTGCTCGAATGGATGCAAGACGCCGACCCACATCTCCGTCCGGCGACGTCGGCGCCGGTTTCCGTACCCGCATGACAGGACCGGGCTCGCCGGCTCGCATCCTAATCGTTTCCGATGCCTGGGTGCCGCAGGTAAATGGGGTCGTGCGCACGCTTTGGGAGGTAACCGAGCACCTGCGCCGAGGCGGCGATGTCGTCCAGGTGATCGGGCCGGATCGCTTTCGAACCGTCGCCCTGCCATCCTACCCAGAGATACGGCTCGCACTTGCTCCGCGGCCAGAACTGGCGCGGCTCATCGATAACTTCGCTCCCGATGCCCTACACATCGCAACCGAAGGGCCACTGGGTTGGGCTGCACGTGACCTGTGCCTCAGGCGAGGATGGGCTTTCACAACGTCCTTCCATACCAAGTTTCCGGAGTACGTCTATGCCCGCATAGGGGTGCCGCTGCGCTGGTCCTGGGCGATGCTGCGGCGATTCCACGCGCCTGCTTCCGCAACTCTAGTGGCCACCAACTCCCTTCTTCGTGAGCTGGAAGGGAGGGGCTTTCGGAGCCTTCGGCGCTGGTCGCGTGGCGTGGACCTCGACCGCTTCCGGCCCGAGCCGCGGGAAGCCTGGGCCGGATTACCGCGGCCGGTCTTCCTTTATGTGGGCCGGGTTGCCGTGGAAAAAAACCTCGAAGCTTTCCTGACACTCGACTTGCCGGGCTCCAAGGTGGTCGTCGGGGACGGGCCGTGCCGCGCGACGCTACAGGCCCGATTTCCCGATGTCTGCTTCACTGGGGTTCGTGATAGGGAGCTTCTTTCGGCATCTTACGCTGGGGCAGATGTCCTCGTATTCCCTTCGCGCACTGACACTTTCGGCCTGGTTCTGCTGGAAGCACTCGCCTGCGGCACACCAGTAGCGGCCTTTCCGGTGACTGGGCCGTTGGACATACTTGCAGGCGCAACCGAGAAGGTCGGTGCGCTTGATGAGGATCTGCGGGCGGCGTGCCTCTCTGCCCTGGGAGCTAACCCGGCCGCGTGCCGGCGTTACGCCGAGCAGTGGTCGTGGGGCGAATGCGCGGCCCAGCTGCGGAACTCCCTTGCCTGGCTTGCAACTGAGGAGGAAACGCGGGTTAGAG
>JAFAHH010000163.1 GCA_019237355.1 Acetobacteraceae bacterium
CCAGGAAAGAAAACGGCGGACGAGTGTGGTGTAGTTGTCACGATAATACCGCTCAAGCCGTTCCTGGAAATCCATTACCGCGCCCTCGAGTGAACCTGCCGCAGGTTCTATTTGACTGTACCTGATCTTTTCATGGCGATCATTGAGGCATACTTCGGGGATTGCCGAGGAACACGAGATAGGCGCCAGGCGGCAATGCCGCCTCATAGGTTAGGGACCGGAGGCCTCCCGGCATTGGCGCGCTCTGCGGATCCACCTCGACAGTAAGGGGTCGATCGTTGTCAGCCGTATCTTCGATGATGAGCAGCACTGGGGCTGGCCGGTCGGCCGGGAAGTCGCGTATTGTCGCCAGCACGCGGCGCGCCCCGCCGGTATCGTCGGCAATGACCGTGACGGGAGGAGCGCTGGCGCGCGGGATGCTCTCGGCCCGCGCCCGATCGTCCTCGGGAGCGGATGGGGCCGCCATCTCGGAATTGTCTTCAGGGCGGAATTGAGCGGAAACTTGGCCGCCCAATGCGGTGCCGGAGCCAAACGTCCAGCCGGCTGGATCGACGGGAAGGAGGTCCCGGGCCGCATCAGCCAGCACGCGCGAGCCTCGCGCGGCTTCTCCAATCACCACCTTCAGCGCCGCCTGTACACCTTCGAGCCAGCCGCGTCGCCGCTCCGGAGGCAGGATCGCGACCGCCTGGACAATCCGTCGGCGCGCAGTAGCCGTTTGCTGCACGGCGCGAAGACGCCGACGTAATTGTGCCGTCTTCGCCTCGATGTGCTCGGGCGAAAACGTCACCGCTTGCGCACGCTCCTCAAGGACCTCGCTGATCAGCTCGCTCAACCGTTTCGGTTGGGAAGCCATGCTATACTCCACACACAGAACGAACCGGAACGATCTTCCGACCGCCATAGAAGCGCGGAGCGATTATGAAGGCAAGCTTGCGCGAGAATCCGCCCGGCGCTGCAACGCTGGCTGGAATTGGGGATTGACCGGGGCTCGGCTTGGTAATCGAGCCCCGGAGCAGGTTCAAGTTGCGACAATACGCGATTCCCTGCACAGGTTGACGTCGTTCCGCACAACAGTGCCCCCGTCGCCGAACACGACTTTTACATCCCAGAAGCAGTCGTTTGCCGGATATCCTGTGAACTCGATGCCACGCGTTTCACTTGGCCCAATCGGATGCGACAGAATATTCGCCGACCAGGGTTCTTTGCTGCCGGCATGAGCCACATAGAGCCCAACCACCGATGTTGTGTCGTTATGATTGACGAGTTCAAAATTTTGCGATGCAGCCATTGCGCTGCCCGTCATCGCCAGCAGAGCCGCGGCTGCCGTGAGCTTGGTCAGAGCCTTCATGATTGCTTCTCCGTTCGAGTGGGTGCAGCCTCTCGCTGCATGACGTAATGACGACCTAGGCAACCGGTCTTGACACGAGGCGGTGTTTTTTTTGCGAATACCTCGATCGGTGTCGGTCCAAGCAAAATATGAGATTGCCATTCCACCCGAAACGCTCGCCGATTATCCCCGCTGGTTCGGGCCGCGGCTCGATGATGAGCACCCGGAGAACCAATACAGAGGAGGTCGTCGCCGCCGCTGTCCACGCATTGTATCGAATCAGGCGAGCCGAGCGATGGAATCGGATCAGGGTACCAGCGCTGACACCTGCTGAGCGGCAAAGATCGTGCTCTGGTGCTGATCGTGATGGTGCAGTCAAACAGGATCGGCGAGGGCTGGGCTGCAGCCCCCGCAATCACTGGCAGGCGGAATGACAGTCAGTGACAAATGCGCCAATCGTAGTAGTATTGGCACGTCGGGATATAGTTGCCAGAGATATCAAAGCGGCCGGCACGCGCGTTCTCGACGCGCCCCATTGAAGTGAAAGAGAGAAGCACGGCGGCGGCGATGACGGTTTTGCGAAGCATAGTGTCCTCCACCGTCGATGTTGACGCGGCCGGCAGATCCGAATGCGCCGGTCCTTCTGAGATCGACGAAAGACCAAGCCGAATTGACACGCGGCAGACATTTTTTCGATCCCGCTCGTCGCATATTCAGTCACCCTGCTGAGCAAGAGCGGATCGGCGAGGGCAGGCCCTCGCCGATCCGAAAACCGGATTTTTTTTCATCAGCGGCGGTACCCAGGCCCACCATAGGGACCAAACCCACCAAAGGGGCCAGGCCCACTATGCGGCCCAAATCCCCCATAGGGGCCAGGCCCACCATGTGGCCCAAATCCACCAAAGGGGCCGGGCCCACCATGCGGCCCAAACCCACCATAGGGGCCAGGTCCACCATAGTGGCCGAACCCGCCATAGGGGCCGGCATGCGCCTGTTCGAGGAGCCCCGTCGAAGTGACCGACAATAGGGTGACGGCGGCGGCGAGCACGGTTTTGCGAAACATTGTTTCCTCCGGTGTCAGTGCTGGAGCAGCCCGGTGGATCATTGTCCCCGATCGCTCCTGCAGAGGTAGACGGATGGCCGCAACCAAATTGACATTCAGCGGGGGGAGATTCTTTTGACTTTTATCCGCCCGAGAGGAGGAATCTCGCTCTGTACCTGAAGACCAGGTGGGCGACAAAATTTTCGCGTTGTAATCCGCCGGGCGCCGCTCGTCTTGAGGTCCGGTCGCGCGCGGTGAGTGAGAAATTTGCGCACCGTCGCGCGGTGCAGGAACGTTTGCTTCATTGGCCGTGGGACCGGACTGGGGCTCGCGCCAGTCTCGTGAGGAATGCCTGCTGCTACAGAACCAATATTGGCGCTTGTGGCAGATGACGCGGAGCGGGAGCTTTGCGGAAACCACTCGGCGGCCGCCGTCAATAACGGCAAGCTGCACAGATGGAGCTCCAGCACATCGGGCGGAGTGCGCTCCCCTTCGGCCCACGGCCGCAAAGCAAGCTATTGTCGGCCGTTGACATATCGGCGTCGCAGAAAAGCAATGGCGAGGGCTCAGCCCTCGCCATTCCCGACAGCCGCTTGCAATCAGCGGCAGACCCGCCACAAAATGCCCGTGTAGCCGTTGTAAAAGTAATGGCAAGTCGGTTGATAGATGAAGTAGCCGGCATGTGCCTTTTCGACAACCCCCATCGAGGTGAGGGGGATCAGCGCGACGGCGGCGGCTATCAGCGTTTTGCGAACCATTCGTCTCCTCCGGTATCAAGTTCCGAGCGACCATTGGATCATTGGTCCGCTGATCGCTCTGCAGCTTAAGACGCAGGACTGGGGTCCTATTGACATCCAGGAGGTATTTTTTCGCTCCGGGTCATGCGCGCCTTTTTGGCAGCGAACCTGCGCACGGCGAAATTGTGGATTGCGGGTGAGCTCTCGACTAATATTTCCGTCCGCTGGGCCACAAATTGCTACCGAAGAAGCGCGCGCATTAAGATCCGCATGGGAGGGGTTTCGTTGGCAAAGGCTGTCTTATCTCTCGTAGCTGCTGTGACATTCGCCTGGGCTGCGACGGCTGATGCGGAAAATTACGCCCTGCTGATCGGGGTGTCCGGCTATCCGACGTTGCCGACGCACCAGTTGGAGGGGCCGCGGAATGATGTGGTGCTGTGGCGCGATGTGCTGTCGCGGCGCGGGTTCAGGGAGGACAACATCCGCATTCTCGCAGACGGGGTGCCAGGCGCCGGGGAGCCGACAAGGGCACGGATCATGGAAGCGCTCGACATGATCGCCGACAAGGTTCGCCGCGATGATTTCGTCTTTGTCTCTTTTTCCGGACACGGCTCGCAGCAGCCTGACGATCCGGAAAGTCCGAACCTCAAGCCGGACGGGCTGAGTTCGACGATCCTTCCGTTCGACATCGGCAAGTGGTCGGGTGCCGGCAAGTCCGTGGAGAACGCGATCACCGATCACCAATTCGGTGCGGCGCTGAACAAGATCCGGGCCAACGGTGCGTTCGTCTGGGCCGTTCTCGACAGCTGCCACTCGGCGATGATGACGCGCGGCGGCGAGGTTGGCCGCTCGGTCTCGCCGGCCGATCTGGGTATACCGCCCGAGGTCTTGCAGAAGGCGGCGACTGATGCCGCGGCGTCTCGATCTCGCGGGGTCGGCGATCAGACCGAGTTCGATATCTCGCGGAACCCCGCGACGCATGTTTCCGGGATCGCCGGGTTCTTTGCGGCCCAGAGCTGGCAGGAGGCGCCGGAAATGGCGTTGCCTCCAGCGAGTGCCGAACAGAAACGCTATGGGCTGTTCACCTTCACTCTCGCCCATCTGATCGAGCAATATTCTCACATCAGCTACCAGCAGCTCGATCAGCGTGTCCGCCAGGAATATGGCCGCCTCAACCGCTCCGGGCCAACGCCGATGGCGGTCGGCGAATTGACCGCTCGCATCTTCGGCGCGCAGCCCGGTCCGGAAATCCGCCAGTGGCAGATCGAGGTCGGCGCCGGCGGACCCGAGATTGCCGCCGGCAATGTGCACGGGCTCGGCCCGGGTTCCGTACTGGCGGTGCTGCCGGAGCCGACTGCTGATCTGCAGGACGCCATCGGCTATGTCGAGGTCAAGAGCGCGACGGCGTTTCGCGCCCGGCTGCAGCCGGTGGCCCACGACGGCAAGCCCGCGTTGGCGAGCGAGGAGATCAAGTCCGGCTTTTACGCCCGCCTGGTGCAGCCGAAGCTCAACCTCGAGCTCAGGGTGGCCCGCCCTGCTGAACTGCCGAACCCGACCGCACCCGAGCAGGAATTGCTGCAGGCCTTGCGGGCCGTTGCGGGCTCTTTCACAAATCGTGTTGAACTCCGCTGGCTCGGCCCCGACGAGCCTGCCGACGTCAGGCTGCTGATCGCTCACGACAGGCTCTGGTTTCTGCCGTCGTCGAGCTCGCCATCGCCCGCGGATTTGTCGGGGAACCCTTCTGTCGAGGCCGCGGGTAGCCCAGAGGCAATCAGCAGCCGCATTGCCGAGGCGCTGTTCAAGATCGCCCGCGTCCATGCGCTGCTCGAGGCGGGCACCGCCCTCGGCTCTGTCGATCAGCTCGGTTTTGACGTGTCAATGTCCTTGCGCCCCGCACATTACGGGAATGCGCCTCGGCCGCCG
>JAFAHH010000264.1 GCA_019237355.1 Acetobacteraceae bacterium
GCGAACAATATGTCTGCACCTCGTAGAACTGGGCAAGGTCAATGAGAACCAGCGGATTCTCTTGCCCATCGGCGACCTTGGTTTGTAAAGCCGAATACGCCTCGCTCAACGGAATGCTTACCGGGGAGGCGCCGAGCGACCTGAACATGGAGACCCAGAGCGGGACCACGGGTACGCGAATCTTGAAGCCTTTGAGATCTTCCGGCCGATTGATTGGCCGGGTGCTGCTCGTGATCTCACGGAAGCCGTTATCCCAGGCTGCTTCGAACGGATGCAAATTAGTCTTTTCGATCGCGCGCCGGATCGCGTTGCCCAAAGCGCCATCCATCGCCTTCCACACCTGATCATAGCTGGTAAAGGCAAATCCTACCCCGGTGATTGCCGCGGTCGAAATAATTGTCGAGAGCACCGTGCTCGGAAAGGTTGCAAGCTCGAGTGCGCCGGACCGAATTTGCGAAAGCATATCCGAGTCGCTACCGAGCTGATTGTTGGGAAACAGCGTGATCGCGACCCGTCCGTCGGTTTCCGAGCCGATCGCCCCAGCCGCCTCTTGCAGCCGAGTATTTACCGGATGCGCCATCGGGAGATCGGTTCCGAGCTTAAGTTTGAATTCCTCCTTGCCTTGGGCGTGTGCGGGCCTGGGCGTGGCCTGCGGGCCCAGCCCAAGGGCGGCGCCCATGCTTGCACTGCCCGCGAGAAGGCCGCGCCGGCTGATCCGAGTCATTCCGTTCCTCCCAAGAATATCATTGTCGTCCTCCCGTCGTGTGTGCAGGCGCACCTTAAGGGAAGCTCAGACCCGGGTCTGGAGATCCGGGGCCTCCACCATCCCAAGCATAGCGATTAATCCCGAGTTGCCCAACTGGCAGGCAAGTTTCAGATTACCTGTCCATGGATCAGGGTACGGCGAGTGGAGCACCCGGCCGCTACTGGCACGTGCTTCCCGACCTGCGGGTGCAGTGCGATCTGTGCCCGCGCTATTGCAAGCTCCATGAGGGCCAGCGCGGCCTATGCTTCGTTCGCGCGCGGCAGAAGGACCGAATGGTGCTGACCACCTATGGCCGGTCCTCCGGGTTTTGCATCGATCCGATCGAAAAGAAGCCGCTGAACCACTTCTTGCCGGGCACACCAGTGCTTTCCTTCGGGACCGCCGGATGCAATTTGACCTGTAAGTTCTGCCAGAACTGGGACATATCGAAGGCCCGGGTGTTGGACCGGCTGCAGGATGCCGCCTCGCCAGAGGCGATCGCCAAGGCGGCTGTCGCCTCTAGATGCCGATCGGTTGCGTTCACTTATAACGATCCGGTGATATTCCTGGAATACGCGGTCGATGTGGCGCAGGCCTGCCGGGAGCGCGGGGTGAAGACGGTCGCGGTGAGCGCTGGCTATATCGCGCCAGAGCCGCGGGCCGAGTTTTTCCGGTTCATGGACGCCGCAAATATCGATCTGAAGGGATTTACCGAAGCGTTCTACAAGAATCTTTGCTCCGCCCAGCTTGCGCCAGTGCTGGAGACGCTTGTCTATCTCAAGCACGAGACGAATGTGTGGTTTGAAATCACGACGTTGCTGATACCGGGCGAGAACGATACAGAGGCGGAGATCGAGGCGCTGAGTTTGTGGGTGCTGGGGCATTTGGGGCCGGATGTGCCGCTCCACTTCACTGCATTCCATCCAGATTGGAAGATGCTGGATACGCCGCCTACCTCGCCCTCCACTTTGGTGCGGGCGCGGCACATCGCTCGCAATATCGGGCTGCGCTATGTCTTTACAGGCAATATCCACGACCCGGCCGGGCAGGGGACGTACTGCCACGCCTGCGAGGCGCTGCTGATCGGGCGGGACTGGTACGATATCACCGCCTGGAACCTAGCCTCCGATGGGCGATGCCGCGAGTGCGGCGCGGCGTGCCCTGGGGTGTTTGAGGCGGCGCCTGGGAATTGGGGAAGGCGGCGGTTGCCCCTCGGACGCCCAGCCTTCGCGTAGGCGCCTAGAGCATGTTTGTTTTTAGCAGAAACAAACGTGCTCTAGCGAGTCTTGTTCGAGAGCACGATTCACGCTTTCCGACGTTTCCGCCTCAAGCGATCGTGCTCTAGAGCGCGATGGCTTCAGGCCGGATCGGGTTCCCAATTCGCGAGCATCGAGTCCATTTTACGCGGCAAAATGGGGATTGGCGCCGCGATGTTTGGAAAGCCTGGATCGGGCTCTCAATCTTTTTGGCGCGAGGCCAACTCCTTGCGCAACCTCCTCATCTCCTCAAATCGTTTCGTTACATCGCGGATAATCGCCGCAATGCCCATCATGCGGTCCAGTGCATCGTGGAAGGGCAAAATTGTGAACTCAACCGAGATGCGTGTCCCGTCCTTCCGCAGTGCTGGAACAGCCAGCAGATCGCCCAAGCCGTACCGGCTATTGCCGGTCCGCATCGTCGCAGCGAAGCCGTCCCAGTGACGCTTGCGCAAATTCTCGGGAATGATGATATCGAGGGATTGACCCAGAGCCTCGGCTGCGGAAAAGCCGAATATGCGTTCCGCGCCCTGGTTCCAGAACGCGATTAAACCAGTCGCATCGGCATAGATAATGGCGTCAGGCGCCTGCCGGGCGAGGGTGCGGCAGAAGTGGTCAAAATCGACGTGCATTCGCAGCCTGCGTCTGAGGAAATGCAAGTTTAGCTCCCGCGTGCCAGCCCGGCCAGCATGGCAGCCGGGGTCCGAAGGGTCTTCCGGGTGGAGCCTGGGACCCCCTTGAAAAGCAAACCCCTCCGCCTAGCTTACTTCCTGTCAAGCGCCGCCGATGGGCTTGGCGAAACCTGCGTAGAACTAGCTCGTAACCATATTGCTCGATGGAGAATGTGGCTATGAGGATGGCAAACGTTGCCTCCGTTGGGCTTGCAACCGGCTTCCTCCACAAGCCAAACTTTCTGGACAGTTGCGCCAGGAACCATGTAGCCAGGAAAGGTCATACCGTATCTAGCCGGGCGCCGGAGCCGGAGCCTATGGCCTGTGCCGGGCTGCACTGGCCGGCACGGAGCGGGGGCACCTGACGTTCTCAAGCCGGCGACCGCCAAAACCCAGCCGAATGAAACCGCTTATTCCAAGAGCGGCGAGGCGCGTGATGCTGCAACCAATCGAAATGCAAGGAGGTAACCATGAATGGTCGAGGATTACTCCCCTGGGGCCGTGGCCGGAACGTTCCTTCAACCCGTCTTTGGGGTGACGAAAATCCGTTCCTTTCGCTCCACCGAGAGATGAATCGCATGTTCGACGACTTCTTTCGAGGGGAAGTACCGCTACCGCAAGCCAGCCTCGGTCCATGGTCGACAACCTGGCCGCATGTGGAGGTCTCTGAGACGGGCGATGCGGTCAAGGTGGTCGCCGAAGTACCAGGACTGGAGGAGAAAGACGTCGAGCTCACGCTGAACGAGAACGTGCTCACGCTTAAGGGCGAGAAGAAAGTTGAGACTCAGAACCCGCTTTACACCGAGCGGTGGCAAGGACAGTTCCAGCGCAGCATTCAGCTTGGGTCGGATGTTGACGCGGAGAGAGTTGAAGCTTCATTCAATAACGGCGTGCTGACCATCACCCTGCCGAAGCGCCCCGAAGTGCAGACGAAGGCCAAGCGGATCGAGATCAAGGGCAAGTGATCCGCCGGACCGCCCGGAGGTGCACGCCCTTCGGGCGGCGCGTTCTGCCTTGGCTGAGAGCGCCTGAGAAAGGACCCTGGAATGGCTGAGAACAGGAACCGCGAAAAACCGAAGCCGGGGCTCTTCACCCGACTCTTCGGCAGCGGTCCGTCGATCAAGCAAGATCGCGGCAAGCCGACCAAGCAGCAGATGGGCGCGCATCTCGGCTATTGGCTGGTGGCGCTGGCCTTGGTCTGGTTCCTCCAGGCGTGGTGGGTTGAACATGCGAGCTGGCAACCCATTCCCTACAGCCAATTCCTTCAGCTCCTGCACGATCACAAGATTCAGTCCGCCGAGGTGGAGGGCCGAACCATCTACGGCTCGCTGAAAGAGCCGCTCGAGCAAGGCAAGAGCGCCCTATTCGTAACAACAACCGTTCCTAACGATCTTGCCGATCAACTTCGCACAGCCGGCGTGGAATTTACCGGAGTGGTGCCAAATCCGTTCTGGTCGAACTTGCTCTCCTGGCTCGTTCCGGTTGCGATCTTTTATGCGCTTTGGGCCTTGGTTTGGCGCCGGGCGGTTTCGAATTTCGGCGGAATGGGCGGTGGGCTCATGTCAATCGGCCGCTCCAACGCAAAGGTTTACGTAG
>JAFAHH010000491.1 GCA_019237355.1 Acetobacteraceae bacterium
CGGAGATGAGGCCGACACCGCTGGATGCGCTGCATCGCAGCATGGGCGCCCGCATGGTCCCCTTCGCCGGCTATGCCATGCCGCTGCACTATAAAGCCGGCATTATAGCCGAGCACCTTCACTGTCGTAGCCAAGCAGCGCTGTTCGATATTTCGCATATGGGCCAGGCCACACTCGCAGGCCCCACGGCTGCCGCCTATCTCCAGACCCTCGTTCCCAGCGATATCATTGGCCTCAAGCCCGGCCGGCAACGCTATACGGCGTTCACCAACGAGGCGGGCGGGATCCTTGACGATCTAATCGTGACCCATCTGCCGGGAGACCAGTTCCATCTGGTAGTGAATGCCAGCCGCAAGGAGGCCGATTACCACCACCTCCAGACCAACTTACCCGGTGCGCTCACGCTCGACCCGCTCGATGATCGCGCGCTGCTCGCGTTGCAAGGCCCGCAGGCAAGTGCCGTTATGCGGCGCCTGGTTTCGGATGCCGCGTCGCTGCCCTTCATGGCTGCGGCCGCGGTACAGATCGTAGGCATTGGCTGCCTGGTCGCGCGTTCTGGTTACACGGGGGAGGATGGGTTTGAAATTTCCGTCCCGGCGGGATCCGCCGAGATGTTGGCCCGATTGTTGCTCGACCAGCCCGAGGTTGCGCTGGCCGGGTTGGGCGCCCGGGATACCCTACGCCTTGAAGCCGGGCTTTGCCTTTACGGGAACGACATCGATGAGCTGACCACCCCGGTGGAGGCCGGTCTCGCTTGGATCATCGGGAAGCGCCGGCGGGCGACTTGGGATTTCCCAGGGGGGCTTGCCATCCGCGACGAGGCGGAACACGGGCCTCACCGGCGCCGAGTGGGCATTCGGCCCGAGGGCCGCGCCCCTGTTCGGGCGGGCGCGCTCATGGTCGCCATGGATGGCACAGGCGCGGGTACGGTCACCTCCGGCGGTTTTTCGCCCACGCTGAACGCCCCTATCGCTATGGGTTATGTCCGCCGCGACCTGACCGCGCCCGGCACGCGGATTGCAATACAGGTCCGGCGCAAGGTCGTGGCGGCGGAAGTGGTTGCCCTACCGTTCGTGGCGCATCGTTACGCACGTTAAAGGAGTTCTGCGAATCATGGCTGATACACGCTACACCAAAGATCATGAATGGGTACGGCTGGAAGGTGACACCGCGACCATCGGCATCACCGACCATGCGCAAGAACAATTGGGCGATGTCGTCTTCGTCGAGTTGCCTGAGGTCGAGCGTGAGGTGGATGCAGGCGAGGCTTGCGCCGTGGTGGAGAGCGTGAAAGCCGCGAGCGACGTATATGCACCGCTTGCGGGCAAAGTCCTCGAAGTGAACCAGGCTATCGTAGACGATCCAAGCTTGGTGAACCGCGATGCAGAGGGTGAAGCCTGGTTCGTCAAGCTTGAGCTTGCCGACCCGGGCGAATTCGATTCGCTGATGGATGAAGACGAATACACGGCGTTCCTGGAGACGCAGTGAATGGATGCTCTCGCGGAGCTGGCGGATCTTGGGGAGCAGGATAGTTTCGTCTCCCGCCATATTGGCTCCTCCGCGGCCGACCTCGCGACGATGCTGCATAAGGTGGGCGCTGGCTCGCTCGAGGAACTCGCGGCTAAAGCAATTCCTGCCGCGATCCGGAGCAATCCCAAGCTCGATCTTGCTCCGCCGATTGACGAAGCGGACATGCTCGAGGAATTGCGGCAGCTCGCTGCACAGAATGAAGTAAAGCGGTCGCTCATTGGGCAGGGTTATTACGGTACCCACACGCCCCCAGTGATTTCCCGGAATGTGTTGGCGAATCCGGGATGGTATACCGCTTATACGCCCTACCAGGCCGAGATCGCGCAAGGGCGGCTCGAGGCATTGCTGAATTTCCAGACCATGGTCTGCGATCTCACCGGCATGCAGATCGCCAATGCCTCGTTGCTGGATGAGGCGACTGCGGCCGCCGAAGCCGTAGCCCTGGCGGACGCGGTGTCCCGGACAAAATCGAAGATGATCGCGGTCGCGGACGATCTGCATCCGCAAACCCGGGCGGTATTGCAGACCCGGAGCGTGCCGCTGGGCTGGACCTTGGCGGGGTTTGCACCCGGCGACCTGGCCGCGATCGGCGCCGCCCAACCCTTTGCCGTTGTTCTCCAGTATCCGGGCACGACGGGTGCGATTCGCGCATTACATGAGGAGATAAGAGCGGCGCATGATGCCGGCGCGCTGGCCATCGTTGCCGCTGATCTGGTATCGCTCGCGGTTCTAACGCCTCCCGGCGAGATGGGCGCCGATGTGGTTATAGGGTCGTCCCAGCGCTTCGGCGTTCCAATGGGATTCGGCGGGCCGCATGCTGCATTTTTCGCCACCCGCGATGCATTCAGGCGGCATATGGCGGGCCGCCTGGTTGGGGTAAGCATCGATGCCGCGGGGGCTCCGGCCTTGCGGCTGGCGCTGCAGACACGCGAGCAGCATATCAGGCGCGAGAAGGCGACCTCCAATATTTGCACCGCGCAAGTGTTGCTGGCCGTAATGGCCAGCATGTACGCCGTTTGGCACGGCCCGGAAGGGCTGAAGCGCATCGCGCGACGGATCAATCTCCAAGCGCGCTTGCTTGCGGGTGCGGCGCAGCGGGCCGGATTCACCCTGCGTCATACTGCATTCTTTGATACGATTGCGATTGAAGCGGGTGATCGCGCGCACGCGCTCATGCGCGATGCGTTGGAGGCAGGGTTCAACCTGCGCCGGATCGACGCCACCGGGATTGGGATTGCGGTAGATGAGACTGTAACCCGGGAGGAGCTCGAACGCCTTGCCGGAATCTTTGGGGTAGCTGTGGAGGGGGCTATTCCGAGCATACCGGCGCCGCTGTTGCGCAACACTCCTTTCCTCCAGCACGCGGTGTTTCACAAATATCATACCGAGCACGAGATGCTGCGCTACATCCGCCGGCTGCAAGAAAAGGATATCGCGCTGGACCGCAGCATGATTCCACTCGGATCGTGCACAATGAAACTGAATGCCGCGGCTGAGATGCTCCCGATCACCTGGGCGGGGTTCGCCCAAATCCACCCGTTTGCGCCCCCGGATCAGACCGAGGGTTACCGTGCGTTGATCGACCGTCTGTGCCGGTGGCTTGGGGAGATAACGGGGCTTGCAGCGGTTTCGCTGCAGCCGAATGCGGGGTCACAAGGGGAATATGCGGGGCTACTCGCGATCCGGGCGTATCACCAATCGAAGGGCGAGGGGCATCGCGACATTTGTCTCATCCCCAGCAGCGCCCACGGCACGAACCCGGCCAGCGCTGCGATGGCTGGGTATCGGGTGGTGGTGGTGGGATGCGACCGGGAGGGCAATATCGATCTCGATGATCTCCGCGCCAAGGTTCAACGGCACGCGGACCGGGTCGCCGCGCTGATGGTGACATATCCCAGCACGCATGGCGTATTCGAGACCGGAATACGCGAGATCTGCGCTACGGTGCACGAGGCAGGCGGCCAGGTCTATTTGGACGGGGCCAATATGAATGCCCAGGTCGGGCTCACCAGCCCGGCGGCCATCGGTGCTGATGTGTGTCACTTAAACTTGCACAAGACCTTTTGCATTCCGCATGGCGGTGGTGGGCCGGGCGTGGGTCCGATAGCGGCCGCGGCGCATCTTGCCCCGTATCTTCCCAACCATCCGTTTCGCGAGGATGCCGGGCCGGCAACAGGATTGGGCCCAGTCTCGGCGGCGCCGTTTGGGAGCGCCATGATTCTGCCGATCACGTACGGATATATCCGCATGATGGGCCCGGCGGGCCTCAAACGGGCGACTGAAGTCGCGATCCTGAATGCCAATTACATCGCCAAAAGGCTGGCTGAGCATTATCCGGTGCTTTATACCGGACCGAATGGCATGGTTGCTCATGAATGCATTATCGATTGCCGGGGATTCCAGGAGCAAGCGGGTATCATGGTGGAGGATATCGCCAAGCGGCTTCAGGATTTCGGCTATCATGCGCCGACGATGTCATGGCCGGTGCCGGGCACATTGATGATCGAGCCGACGGAAAGCGAAAGCAAGGCCGAGCTTGACCGGTTTTGTGACGCGATGATTGCGATCCGGCTCGAGATTGCGGCCGTTGCTGGGGGGCAGATGGACCGCGCCGACAATCCGCTCAAGAACGCGCCGCATACAGCGCGTGAGGTGATGACTGATAGCTGGCGCCATCCGTATTCCCGTGAGCTTGCCGCATTTCCATTGCCTTGGGTCGCTGCCAGTAAATATTGGCCGCCGGTCAAGCGGGTCGATAATGTCTATGGGGACCGAAACCTGGCGTGCACCTGCGCCCCGCTTGAAGCCTATGCCGAAGCCGCGGAGTAAAAGATCGGAAACACCTGAGTGAAGGCCAAGTAAAATTGGGTATGATACTGACGTGCTTAAGCAGCACCATACAGAAACGTGAAAGCAACCTGCCTGATCTCCGCGCTTTGGAAATTTCCATCGGCGGGGAGTTCGAGGATGTTCATTCACAAGCCAGTTCTGCTGCATGAGGTTCGAGTCCAGGACCCAGATCCTGTATTTGCAGAGAAATTACTGGAGCAGTTCGGCGGAGCAACCGGCGAGCTGACCGCGGCGCTCACGTACTGGGTGCAATCGTTTCACTGCGATAACCCTGGTATTCGCGACATGCTTCAGGATATCGGCACGGAGGAGCTGGGCCACCTCGAAATTGTGGCGATGCTGATCGAGCAGCACACCGCGCGCGCGTCGCAGAACCAGCAGGACAAGGCCTATCAGAGCACGCTTTTCGCGATCCGCGGCAAGGGGCCGCATCTCGTCGACGCCAACGGAGCCTATTGGGACGCGCGCTATGTCAACGAGGGTGGCCATCTCGCGCGCGATCTGCGTGCCGATGTGGCGGCCGAGGGCGGTGCGCTGAACACCTATGAGGCGCTGCTCAAGATCGCGACGGACGAAGGCACGCGGAAGGCGCTGATCCACCTCGCCACGCGCGAAGTCTCGCACACTAAGATGTTTATGGAGGCACTGCGGTCGATTAACGCCACGGACCAGCCGATCTTTGGTGACCTCAAGCCGGACGACACGGTCAACCTGTATTTCAATTTATCGAGCGGGCCGGGCGCGGATCTCCGTGGCCCATGGAACAGTGAGCCTGCATTCCAATACGTCGCTGATCCGCTCCAGCACGAGCTTCAGGAGCATGGAGGCAGGTCGGCGCAGAGCAACGAAATGCGCCAGCTTTCAGGTGGTCAGCCACCGTCGACAGGACAGCCGCCCGCGCATCCGCAGCCCCGGGTGCCGGCGGAACCTCCAAGCAGCAACCGCTAGGCGCAGCAATGTCTTTAGAACCGGTAAGCCGGAGAACGGTCGTCACGTCCGGCGCGGTGCTCAGCGGACTCGCGCTCGCGGCCGGGTGGCCGCGGGCGCACGCCGCGCCTGCAACTGGCGAAGTGCTGCCGCCCGCGTCAGGCTTGCTGGCGCTCTGGACCCAAATCGCCGACGGCGGCGCCGTGTTCCGGCTCGCGCAGCTCGATCCAACTTCGCATCCGGCATACGAGCTGGCGAACGCCGCCATCAGCGCCGACCAAGTCGTCTCCGTGGCAGAGGTGCACGCCCGGGCCCGCAGCTTTGTCATTGCGGCTGTCGCGCGGTCATGGGGAGTGCCACCGGGCGTGTGCTGTTGTAGCGGTAGCACGATCAGCCATCCTGAAAGCGGCCGGTCTGTGTGCTATATAGGGTGGACTGATTTCGTCTGAATGCCACGGCTGGGCCGGGGTATGCTATCCTCGCGCGAGGATGGGGCTTCAGAACTAGGAGAAGATGCCGCCCACCGTCGTCATCGCGGGCCGGCCGAATGTGGGCAAAAGCACTTTGTTCAATCGCCTGCTTGGCCGCCGCGCGGCTATTGTATCCGACACGCCCGGGGTTACCCGCGATCGCAAAGAGGCCGAGGCCTTGGTGCTTGGCCGGTCCGTTACCTTGGTGGATACCGCTGGGCTGGAAGAATCGCCGCCTGAATCGCTGGCCGGGCGAATGCGGGAGTCCTCCGCGACCGCCGTGGCCCGGGCGGACCTCGTTCTTTTTTTGATCGATGCTCGCGCGGGTATTACCCCAGCCGACCAGCACTTCGCGGATTGGTTACGTCGTCAGAGTCGTCCGGTGTTACTGGTCACCAATAAGGCGGAAGGCCGCTTAGCCAGCAGTGCCGTGCTCGAGTCATACGAGCTGGGCCTCGGCGACCCGGTTCCCGTGTCGGCGGAGCATGGGGAGGGCATCACCGACCTAGCGTATGAAATACTAGACCGCCTTCCTGCACTAGAAGAGGGGTCCGAACCCGGCCAGGACCTCGCAACCGGGCGCCCTCTGCGGCTCGCGATCATTGGCCGCCCCAATGTAGGCAAGTCCACCCTGCTTAATCGCCTCATCGGGGAGGAGCGAATGATTACCGGCCCAGAGCCGGGGCTCACCCGCGACGCCATCGCGGTTCGGATTGCCGATGAGCAAGGATCGATCGAAATCATCGACACGGCCGGCCTGCGCCGCCGCGCACGCATCGAAACCGCGCTGGAAAAAACCTCGGCGAGCGTGGCAATTGAGGCATTGCGAATGGCGGAGGTCGTCGCCCTTACCGTTGATGCGAGCGAGGGCATTCACGACCAGGATCTTCAGCTCGCCCGGCTGATCGAGCGTGAGGGCCGGGCCCCTGTGCTGGTGCTGAACAAATGGGATTTGGTTACGGATCGGGCCGCCGCCAAGCGTGCGGTCGCTGCCCGGCTAGAGGCCAGCCTTGCGCAACTGGCGGGTATTGAGATCGTGTCGCTTTCAGCGGCGACCGGCGATGGGGTAGCGCGCCTGTTGCCGGGCGTCCGCCGGGCCCATGCAGTCTGGAATACCCGGATTCCAACCGCGGAGCTAAACCGCTGGTTTGCCGAAGCATTGGCCCGACATCCACCGCCGCTGATGGACAACCGGCGGCTTAAGCTAAGGTACGTCACCCAGCCTAAGGCGCGGCCGCCCACCTTCATCGTATTCGGCAGCCGCGCAGAGATGCTGCCCGAAACCTATCAGCGCTATTTGGTGAACGGCCTGCGCGCGGCTTTTGACCTGCCCGGCACGCCAATCCGCCTCCAGTTGCGGGGCACCAAGAACCCTTACGCGGACTGATCGAAAGGCTTGCATTTCCCTGTGCTTGCTGCCGAGTGCCGCCACGCCTCTGCTCGAAGGACTCCGGAACGACAGGCTTTGCATGGTTCGCGTTTTTTGGGGTTCCGGCCATGGCGGTCGTCCTGGGCTGGTCGGCGGTGGTGTTGCACGAGCGATTTGTCCATCATAGCGTAGCGTGGCGACGCTAAGCCGGTCTTAAGCGACACACAGGGGAAACGTATGGACACCGTAGAGCAAAGGACGATGGCGAAGGTCTCGCGTCGTCTGATTCCATTTCTGATTATCTGCTACTTCGTCGCGTATCTTGATCGTACAAATGTGAGCTTCGCAGCGCTAACAATGCGCCGGGACCTCAACATTTCCGATGCCGCTTACGGGCTTGGGGCCGGCATTTTCTTCTTTACCTATTTTATTTTTGAAGTGCCCTCCAACCTCGCGCTCGAGCGTTTCGGCGCGCGGAAATGGATCGCCAGGATCATGCTTACCTGGGGCATCCTGTCTGGGTGTATGGCGATCATCGGCGGTGAATGGGGCTTCTACATCGTCCGCCTCTTGCTTGGCGCCGCCGAGGCTGGGTTCTTCCCGGGCATCATCTTCTATCTGACGCTTTGGTTCCCGTCAGTCTACCGCGCCCGGATCGTGGGCTACTTCATGGCCGCCATCCCGGGGTCGGCGGTGTTGGGCGCGCCGCTTTCCGCACTCCTCCTTTACCTCGACGGGGTTGCCGGGCTGGCCGGCTGGAAATGGATGTTTATCCTTGAGGCGGTGCCCGCCGTGATCTTGTCGGTCGTAACCTGGGTATACCTAACCGACCGCCCATCCGATGCGCACTGGCTCGAGCCAGAAGAGCGAACCTGGCTTTCTGAGCGGCTCGCGGCAGAACAACGCCAGCGCCTGGCGGCCCAGCATTTCACTGTTACGCAAGCTTTGCTCAATCCGCGCGTCATGGCGCTGGCCTTCATCTACTTCGGAACGGTCGCAACCAATTACGGCGTGAGCTTCTGGCTCCCACAGATCATTCAAAGCTTCGGCGGACTCAGCAAAATTGAAATCGGCATAATCACCGCCATTCCCTATGCCATCGGCCTAGTTGGCATGGTGTGGTGGGGCAAGCGGTCCGACATCAAGCTTGAGCGGAAGTTCCACGCCGCTTTCGCGTGTTTCGTAGCCGGGTTCTTCATTGCCCTCTCCACGGCTTTCGCAAACCCGACATTGAAGATGGTTTGCCTATCTATCGCCGGATTTGGCGTATTTGCTGTGCTGCCGGTATTTTGGACCTTCCCGACCGCCTTCCTTTCTGGCGCGGCGGCAGCAGCCGGCATCGCGATCATCAATGCGCTCGGCAATCTTGCCGGGTTTGCTGGCCCCTACGTTATGGGCTGGATCAAGCAGGAGACGAACAGCTTCTCGGGAGGGCTCTTATTCGTTGGCGCCTGCGGTTTGGCTGCGATGGTTATCGTGTTGCTGCTTCCCCACGAGAGCCATCTCGAGCGCGCACCGGAAGAGGAGCACGCGCACGAATACGGGCCCTCGGGAATTGAAGCGCCAGAACTTTAAAGTTAGGGCTGGGCGCCAATGGTCGCCGCGGGCCATTGGCGCCGCCGGATTTACGATTTACGGGTCAGTCCTTCCGCCATTTGCAAATGTTGCTGCAGAATCGGCAGCGTCTTCTGAGCATAAGTCTTTAGCTGCTGGTTTCGCCCATTGCTCGCTTCGGTTCTGAACAATTCGATCGTTCTCTGGTGATCGGAAACCTGCTGCTGCGCGTATTTGCGGTCGAATTGCGCGCCGCTTAGCCGGCTCAGCTCGGTATAGTTGCGGCGTTGAGCAGGGGTCGGCTCCGCCGGCAAGTTTATCTTTTCGAGACTCGCAATTTGCTGCAACTCATTCTGTGCCTGTGTGTGATCCGCGACCATCTTGCTCGCGAAGGCCTTGATCTCGGCATTGGCCGCTTTCTGCTGAGCGAGCTGAGCCTCTTGCACTTCGGCCATGTTCCCCGCGGCGGCCTCACGCACGAAGGTCTGGTCCGTTGCTGAAAGGTTCTCAGCCGCGAATGCACTCGCGCCCGCAAAAACAAGGGGCGCTGCGATCAGAACTGCAAAGCTGATTTTGGCCATGGTCATGCCCTCCCGTGATAGAAACCGTATCGGCAACGCCCGCAATTGTCGGCCGTTTCCTGAAACTTGCAGATGCAATCCGCACGCAAGGCAGCGGGCCGGCGGGTATACCCGTTAAGTTTTCCGCGTCAGTTCCTGAGCCATCTGCAGATGCTGCCGCAGGATCGGCAACATCTTCTGGGCATACGCTTTCAATTGCTGAGCTTGGCCGCTCGTGGCTTCTCTCTGGAACAGCTCGACGCTCTTTTTGTGATCCGAAACCTGATCTTGCGCATACGCCCGATCGAATTGAGTCCCGCTTAGCTTGCTGAGCTTCTCGTGTTCGCTGCGCTCGATCGCAGTCGGCTGCGAAGGGAGATCTATGTTCTGATTGCGTGCAATCTGCTGCAGCTCGTTCTGACCCTTGCCTGTGATCTTGCATGGCCTTGTTCGCATACGCCTTCACTTCGGCATTGTTCGCCTTTTCCTGCGCGAGCTGGGCCTCCTGGATCTCGGCTATATCCGCGGCAGCGGCCTCGCGTGCGAAGCTTTGGTCCCTCGCCGAGGCTTCATTAGCGGCAAAGGCGGTCCCGGCGCTGCAAAGGAGCGGCGCGGTGATCAACAAGGCAAAACTGACTCTCTGCATGCTCATCTCCCGTGACGCGAGCGCGATGGCTTGAGGCGAAATCGTCAGAACGCCTGAATCGCGCTCTTGAAAGAAGACCTAGAGATGCTGGCCTCGCCCAAAGCCCTCATGGTCTAGCAGCAGAAGCGAACGCTTCGGCGCGCAGCGCGTTGCTGCTGGCTTTGCATCACGCGTGCGCTCAACGCCTGGTTATGCTAGGTGCGCGGCCAATGACGACTTTGCCCTTCACGGAGCGCCTCTCCGCAAGCTCCGCGTATACCCGTGCCGGATTGCCGTTCCTGCTCGTCGTGCTGGGCGCCTCAGCCCTGCTATACCCGCCGGCTTTTTTTGTTTTGCTGGCCGGATTGGGTCTTTCTGCCGCGGTGTTCTTGGCATGGGAGTTCCCAGCAGCAGCCAGTGCCGCGTGGGTGCTCGTTGTCGGGCTCACCCCGGACATGTGGCTCGCTCCGATGGCTGGGCTGGATGCCGCCCAAGCGGTGGCGGTCCTAAAATTCGCGGGCTTCGGTTTGGTCCTAATCTGTCTTCTGCGCTTCGGGTGGAGGGCGGACCCATTCAATCCAGGCTTAGCCTTCTTGGTCATGTTCGCGGCAAGCCTGGTGCATGGAATGCTGCCGAGGCTTGATGTGGCCGACAGTTTGCGCACCCTGGCCGGGTCGATAGCGCCGTTGGCGTTCTGTTTCAGCCGGCTCCCGCGAGACTGGCCGGGTAAGGTTGCTCTAGCCGTCAAATTCCTGCCCTTGGCCGCCGTCGCTTTGGGAATCGTGCTGGCCGCCACCGGAGCGCGACCCTTGTTTGTTGGCGAGGAAGGGACGCGATTGGCCGGTCCCGGCCACCCGGCATTTCTGGCCGGGTTCGCCATCGCCGCCGTCTACGCCTGCCTGGCGGATCTCCTCCACGATGGACGACGGCTTAATCTGGTCTTGCTCGGGTTGAACTTTCTTATTCTCGCGCTCACCGGAGCTCGCGCGCCGCTGGCTATCGCTGTTGCGGTGACCGCCCTCGCGATGATTGCCGTGAAGAGCGAGGCTTTCCCCACCCGGCGGCGCGCATATTTGTTCATCGTTGCCGCCGTGCTCGCGCCTGTGCTGCTGGTCTTGGCCGGACACTTCGGCCAGGTGCGGCTGGTTCACCTGCTGTCCGGCGATTTCGATGATTTGAGCGGGCGGGAGGTGATTTGGCCGCTGTTTGAACACGCCTGGGATCAATCGCCCTGGCTCGGCTGGGGAGTTGGGGCCGGGAAGGTGCTGGTACCCGAGGATAGCCTTACTGCCCGATTGCTGGGCACGACCGCGGCTCACAATGAATATCTTCGCATTGGCGTGGATGGCGGCTGGCTGGGCCTCGGGCTGCTAATGCTGTTGTTTGTGCTGTGGGCATGGCGGCACACGAGGGTCCTGATGCGCACCGACCGCATTATCCTGCGTCTCGTGCTGATCGGCTTCGCCGTGCACAGCTATACGGACAATACCTTGATTGCGACCACGTCGAGCGTGTTATTCGCCTGGGTGACCGCCGTCTTCGCTCGAGGCGCGGCGGGGAGCGGTGCAAACGAGGTGCCTGTATGATGCGGCGCTTTATGCCTCTTTCCCTGCTGATTGGGTTAGCAGCCCTCGCCGCCACTGGAGGGAATGCGGGCTGGGCCGCGGGCTTGGCCGTGGTGGCGAACTCGGGCGGCGCCTCGATCAGCCTCATCGATATGCAGAGGCAGGTCGAGTTGCGGCGCATTCCGGCGTTACGCGAGCCGCATCATCTTACGCTGACCCCGGACCATCGAACTCTGGTCGTTGGCGATACGGCAGGCAACGAATTGCTCTTGCTCGACCCGGCTACGGGGGCCGTCCGTAAGCAGGTGCCCGTTTCGGATCCCTACAATCTGGGCTTTAGCCCCGATGGGAAATGGCTCACCGTCAACGGGCTCGCACGCAACCAGGTCGATATATACGACGCCGCGACGATGAGCCTGGTAAAGCGTTTGCCGCTGGCCTCAATGCCGAGCCATCTGGCTTATGGCCCGGATTCGAGCATGGTGTACGTAACCCTTCAGGGCTCGAATCGGCTCGTGGCCATTGATCTGAGGCGTATGGGGATAGCCTGGAATGTGGAGGTCGGCAAAGCGCCGGCCGGGGTGATGTGGCATCGCGGCAAGCTCCTGGTCGCCGATATGGGGGCGGATTACGTCGCCGCCGTTGAACCAGGGGACGGCCATACCGAGCGCCGGATCCGGACTGGCCGGGGCGCACATCAGCTTTTCCTCTCGCCCGATGGCAAGCTGATCTACGTGAACAATCGCGTTGATGGCACGACCGTGGCGCTCGAGGCGTCCACGCTCGCTTTGGTGCGCAGCTATGCAATCCCAGGCGGCCCCGATTGCATCGATTTTGCCCCGGACGGCAAACTTTGGATTACCCGGCGCTGGGCCGAAAAGGTGGCAATCCTTGACCCGGCTACCGGAGCATATCAAACCGTGGCAGTCGGCCGCTCGCCTCATGGAATTTGGCTCAATCCTCACGCGCCATGATGATGCACGACCCCTTCGATCTCGCAGCCGGGTGGGTTCAGGAGCAGATCCTCATCCCGCTGCTTTATCAGTTGCATCTGATGCAATGGGAGGATCTGTCCTACGGTTGGGCGCTGTTCGCGGTCTACGGGGCCGTGCAGGTCGCGCTCACTTTCGCTATCTGCATGCCGCTCGAGCGGTGGCGGCCGGTTGAGCGGTGGCCCGATGCGAAGGCGATTACGGTTGATATTATCTACACAATTGTCTCGCGCGTCGGAATTCTGCCGCTGTTTACTTTTGTCTTGTTCTACCAGGCTCAAGTGGCGCTGAC
>JAFAHH010000544.1 GCA_019237355.1 Acetobacteraceae bacterium
GCCAGCCAGTATATTCCCCTTTCGCTCCAATGACGCGAACTTCCAGCCCGATAACGCGATTTCCGAGTGCGGGCACCCGGACGTCGATCTTCGAGCCTAGCTTCAAGTCGCGCAGTAGGTCCTCGGGTAAATCGAACTGCACCCACATGTCGCTGAGGTCGACAAGCGTGATCAGCGGCAGGCCCGGCAGCACGAATTCCCCGTCCTCCACCGGAATGCGGAACACCTGGCTCTTGGCCGGCGCCACGACCACCATCTGATCCACCAGCGCCCTGAGCGTGTCGACATCGGCCTTTGCGCTTTCGACCTTGGCTAGCGCGATGCCGAGGTCCTCGCGCGTGAAGCCGGCGACGGCCTCGTTGTAAGCGAAACGCGCTTGGTCTAGTCTGCGCTCCGCGAGCGTGAGGGCCGCGCTATCCTTATCGAACTGCGATTGCGGGGCGTCGTGGGTGATTACGAGCTGTCGGGTCCGGTCGAACGTCTTCTGCGCTAGCGTCATATCCGCAGTCGCTCTGTCGATCTCCGCCTTGCGGACCGCGATGGTTTCTGCCCGAAACCCGGCCCGGACGCGCGCGAGCTCGGCCTCCGCGACGCGGAGCATCGCCTCCCTTTGCAATTCCTTGGCCAGCAGCTCCGGGTTCTCGATGCGGATGAGCGGCGCCCCTTGCGGCACATCCTGCGAGCGCGATACCGCGATCTGCCCGATGCGGCCATCGACCCGTGCCGCAATGTCGAACGTGCGAGATTGCACCTCGCCTTGGATGACGAGTGGCTCCCGCCGGGAGAGATACCAGACCGAAAGCCCAATCATCGCCACGAACAGGATTCCGACAATGAAAACGGCAGGTGCCGGTCGGCGAGACCGGAGAAGCCTCACGTTGCCTGCGACCGGTGGTTGGGCAGTTCTTTCCGACATTGACGTGATCCAATCCGCGCTGCCACCCGCAGAGACAAAGCTACGACGAGCCCGCGGCCGCCGCTTCGTTAGCCTGTCCGTTCAGTTCGCATCTGCGCGCGAGTGACGCGCACTTGCAGCTTAGTGGCCCGACGCGGTTGCGGCAACTTCCCTGTCGAAATCAGCAGCCTCGGCGGCGCACTGTGTCGGGGAGCCTATGTCGTTCTTGGTGCGAATTAGCTAATCCGTGCAAAGTCAGAGGCATTATTACGTTACCGGCCATGAGGGCTGGCGGTACGCGCGTTGCGGCCTTCGCCGGGGAGACGATTTTGTCAGTGATACTGCGTTGTGGACGGAGTGGTGCCGGCCAGCAATCCGGGTAAGCGGAATAGCCGTTCAGCCGGGCTATAGCGCATAGCCCCATGCTGGCTCCGGGTCGGATCCCCGCAATCATCCCGGTGTGGTCTCGGCTGCAACATGTGGTCCGGCCCCGGCCGCCAGATCTCAGTGGCAGGGGGCAGCGAATCTCGCCTCGATGCTTTCGTAAGTGACCACAATTCCGCGTTCGGCCAGGATCAGCTCGACATCGCGCTGGCTCAGGCTGCGGCCAGCGAGATTCGGCGGCATCTGATTTGCCTGAGCGCTTCCTGAACGCCTGTCCCAGCGCTACAAGTAGCTATGTCTCAATCCGCGCCTCCGCTGGCTACTGCTCGGAAAGATCAGATGTTTCCCACTTTAGGGCGGGCGGATATCGATCGCCTGCACCGTTTTGGCGAAGCTCGGCTGTATGCAAAAGGCGAGCGCATGGTGAAGGCAGGCGAGGTGGCGCCGGGCCTGATCGTGATTCTTTCCGGCAAGGCGGAAGTCACGCAGGGTAGCGGTCTTGGCCGGCGTGAAACGATCGTTACGCATGGGCCGGGACAATTCCTCGGCGAGCTATCCCAGCTCTCGGCCCGCCCCGCGCTGGTGGACGCCGAAGCTCTGGAACCGGCTAAAGCGCTCGTCATTCGTTCCGACAGGCTGCGCGGTTTGATGGTGCAGGAGGCCGAACTTGGTGAGCGTATCATGCGCGCCTTGATCCTGCGCCGCATGGGCCTGTTGGCCAGCGGAGCCAGCGGGCCGATCCTTATCGGCCGGCCCGGCCATGCGGGCCTATTGCGGTTGCAGGGATTTCTTGCCCGCAACGGGCAGCCGCACCGCGTGCTCGATCCGGACAGCGGCTCCTGCGCGGAGGCTTTGATCGAGCGCTTTCGCGTGGACTCGCACCACCTGCCGGTCGTGCTGTGTGCGAACGGTAAATTGCTGCGTAATCCCACTGAAAACGAGCTCGCGCGCTGCCTAGGCCTGGTACGCACGATCGATACGACGAAGGTGTATGACCTGGCCATCGTCGGCGCTGGACCAGCGGGACTGGCCGCTGCCGTGTATGCGGGATCGGAAGGATTATCGGTCATCGTGCTGGATAGCCGTGCGTTCGGCGGGCAGGCCGGCGCCTCCTCGCGCATCGAGAATTATCTCGGATTCCCCACCGGCATCTCGGGAATGGCGCTAATGGCGCGCGCCTACAACCAGGCTCAGAAGTTCGGCGTAGAAATGGCGATACCCGATCAGGTAAACTGGTTGGGCGATCGGCCCGATGCGAACGGCAAGCGCTATGTGCTGAGTGTCGGTGATGACGAGTCAGTTCAAGCGCGCTCGGTGGTGGTGGCGAGCGGTGCACGCTATCGGCGTCTCGATCTAGCGGAGCTCGTGGAGTTCGAAGAATCGTCCGTGCATTACTGGGCCTCGCCGATCGAGGCGCGGCTTTGCAGCGGGCAGGACGTGGTTTTGGTGGGAGCTGGCAACTCGGCCGGACAGGCGGCCGTTTATCTGGCCAGCCAGGTGAAGAAGGTGTGGCTGCTGGCGCGCGCGGCAAGTCTGCACGCAAGCATGTCGCAATACCTCGTCGAGCGAATCACGGCGCAACCGAACATCCAGGTGCTGACGCAGACTGAAATCACGGCTCTAACGGGGCAAGAGGGAAATCTCGAAGCAGTGCATTGGCGCAACCGCGACAGCGGTGAAGAAAGCACTGGCGCAATCCGCCACATGTTTCTGTTCATCGGCGCCGATCCAAACACGGATTGGCTCGCACAATGCAATGTGACGCTGGACGGGAAAGGCTTCGTCC
>JAFAHH010000813.1 GCA_019237355.1 Acetobacteraceae bacterium
CTACCCGGGCGATTCCAACCGCTCACACACGAGCACCTTCATCACCTCATCTCCGAGGTGATTGATCACCTTCACTGCGATGCGGCCGGATTTCGGGCGCGGGAAGGGGCGGGAAGTATCGCTGTAGTGCTGGACCACGCCTCTGGATCGATTTCTGCTCGCAAGGTGGTTTTCAGGGCCTTGTAGGGATCGTTCGCACCGAGGAAGTAGGCATGGCGAACGAAGAAGCTTTCCTCGTTGTAGTCGGTATCGATCATCCATAGGGCGATCGTATCGGTGCTGTCGGACTCGACCTTGCCCTCTTGCGGGCGGAAAATATCCACGCCTCTTACCCGATCCTGGATTTGGCCCTCACCGGCTTTCATAATTTCGATGTCGGGCTCGCCGAAAATCACGAAGAGATTGCCAGCGCCGGTGTTCTTCAACTGGTCTGCCATGTGCAGATCGGTGTTCATGCGGGCTTTCAGTACCGGAATGCGCCCGAGCTTATCGAATTCGGCGGAGTGAGCGTCGAAGTTGAATGCGCAGGCGATCAGGACGTCGAAACCGGCGTCCGCGGCTTCGCGCGCAGCGGCGACCAAGTCGGGGCGGGCGACCGTGCCAAATTCGGGGCCAATGAAAATACCGGCGCGGCGCTGCTTCTCGCTTCCCATGTAGCGGCCTTCGGCGCAGATATACTCGCCCGGCCAGCCAGTGAGTGCGGTGAAGGTGATCCGGTCTTCCTTGTGCGCCTGCTGGACCCCGGCCATGCGCAAATTGTCCAGCACGTTTGAGAGATCTGAAGGATAAGCCGATTGGCCTGTCTCCATCTCCGCGAAAGTAAGGTCATCCAACACAAGCACGCGGTCACCCGCGAAACAGGCTACGGATTGCCGCTCCGTCAGGGAATCTCGCGTTTACAGCGAAGCCCGGTCGAGAGCCAGTTTCGGTAGAAAAAATAAACCTCCAGCCGGTCAGTAACGGCCAACTCCTCTGCTGTTTGCATATGCGCCCGGCAGCGCATGGGCAGCATCTACACGTTAAACCGGAACAGCAGCACATCCCCATCCTGCACGATGTACTCCTTACCTTCGACCCGCATCTTGCCGGCATCACGGGCGCCGGCCTCGCCGCCGAGGGCGACATAGTCCTCGTAGGCAATCGTCTCACAAGCAATGAAGCCACGCTCGAAATCGCCATGGATCACACCGGCTGCTTGCGGCGCCTTCGTGCCGCTAACGATGGTCCAGGCGCGGGCCTCCTTGGGGCCGACGGTAAAGAATGTAGTCAGCCCCAGTAGGTCGTAGCCGGCGCGGATCACCCGGTCGAGACCGCTCTCGTGCAGGCCCAAATCGGCGAGAAACGCAGCCCGGTCCGATTCGGGCAATTGGGCGACCTCGGCTTCGATGGCGGCGGAAACCAACACCGCCCGGGCGCCCTCTGCCTTTGCCCGTGCTGCGACCCGGTCGGAGTAGGCATTGCCGGTCGCCACAGCCGATTCTTCGACGTTGCAGACGTAAAGAACCGGCTTGGAGGTAAGCAACTGCAAACGCCGGACCGCCGGCTCCTGGCCCGGTTCGATGGACGCCCGCGCCGGCCTGCCTTCCTGCAATGCCGCAATGATCGGCTCAATCAGGGCAAGCTGGGCGGCGCTCTCTTTGTCCCCGCCGCGCGCTCGCTTCTGCAAACCCGCCATTCGCTTTTCGAGGCTTTCGAGATCGGCCAGCATAAGTTCGGTCTCGACCGTTTCGGCGTCCCGGATCGGATCGATGCTGCCTTCGACATGCGCCACATCAGGATCTTTGAAGCAGCGCAGCACATGTATAATCGCATCGACCTCGCGGATATTGGCGAGGAACTGGTTGCCCAAGCCCTCGCCGCGGGAGGCGCCCCGCACCAGCCCAGCGATATCAACAAATTCCAACGAGGTCGGCACAATCCGCGCCGATTTGCCAATCGCGGCTAAGGTGGCGAGCCTCGGATCCGACACCGCGACCCGGCCAACATTGGGCTCAATCGTGCAAAACGGATAATTCGCGGCCTGGGCCGCGGCGGTTGCTGTGAGCGCATTGAATAGGGTGGACTTGCCCACATTGGGCAGTCCGACAATTCCACAATTGAACCCCATCTTACCCGTCCTGGCGGCTGAGCAAGGCCACCCGTGTCATGAATTCTTCCGGCTTATCCTGGACGAGCAGGGGCGCGGCTTGGGCCACAGCGCCCAGGAACGGCAGCAACCATTCCTGATCGGCTTTGGAGAAATCGTTCAGCACATGGCCGAGCACGCGCTGTTTCGACCCCGGATGTCCGATTCCGAGCCGCACCCGCCAGTAATCCGGAGTGCCGAGGATGCGATCCATCGAGCGCAGCCCGTTATGCCCGGCCGCCCCGCCATCGCGCTTCACTCGTACCTTGCCGGGGGCCAGGTCGAGCTCATCGTGAAAGGCCGTGATCGCGCCGGGTTCGAGCTTGTAGAATGCGGCGGCTGCCTGCACCGACTCGCCTGACGCATTCATATAGGTGAGCGGCTTGAGGGCGAGTATGCGCCCGCCGCCGACCACCCCTTCGGCGGTTACTCCCTTGAACCGCTGGCGCCAGGGGCTGAACCCGTAATTTTGGGCGATCGTGTCGATCGCCATGAACCCAATATTGTGCCGATTGCGCAGCATCCCAGGCTCGGGATTGCCGAGCCCGACCCAAAGGCGCAATTACCCCTTCTTTCCGCCGCCTTTGGCCGGAGCTGCTTTGGCCGGAGCCGCCGCTTTGGCGGGGGCCGGCGCGGGGCCGGGTACTCCGGCGGGCACGGCGGCTTCAGCAGCGGCTTCGGTCAGCTTCGTGGGGGGCGCAATGGTGGCCACCACGAAATCACGGTCGGCGATGGCGGGCCTGGTGCCCTCGGTGTGGGCCAGGTCGTGCCAGCGTACATTGTCGTTGATGTTGAGGGTGCTGAGATCCGCCTCGAACCGCTCGGGGATATTATCGGGGTCCACAAATACCTCGACCGAGTGCCGGATGACGTTGAGCACGCCGCCGCGCTTCAGGCCAGGGCTGATACCTTCATTCTCGAAATGCACCGGCACCGCGACACGCACCGGCTGCCCGGGCGCGAGCCGCTGGAAATCGACATGCTGCGGGGAATCGGTCACTGGGTGGAACTGGACCTCCCGCATGAGGGCGCGGGTGGTTGCGCCGTCGGTCCTCAGCTCATACAGGCGAGATTGCCAGCCGCCCCGCTGGATCTCCCGTAGCACGGTGCGTGGGTCGAGCGCCAGGAGGGCTGACTCCTGCTTGGCGCCGTAGATTACCGCCGGAACCTTGCCCCGGCGCCGCGTCTCCCGGGCACCTCCTGTACCGGCACGCGCGCGCGGCTCAGCCTCGATCGTGGTAAAATTGGCCATGGATGCTCCTGCAATACCTCGCGCGGCCTCCCTCCGCGAATGCGGCATGGCCCAGCGAAAGCGGGGGGGATTTAGCGGAAGCGGGGGCAGTGGGCAAGGAGTTGGGGCAGGAAGGCGGCGCCCTTGACCTCAAGACAGGAAATTCCCGGGTGCTCAGCTTCCCGTAGTGAGAAACGCACTTTGACCACTGTGCGCGAGAGCAACGATCACCCCGACCGTGGGAATTCATCACGCGGCGTGCGGTTGGGCGAAGGCCATCGCGAAGCGACGCGATGCGCCCTTGAAGGCCGCGAGCATGGGATGATCCTTGGGGCTATCCGGCGCGGCTCAAAACCGTGATTCCGGCGCCGAGCAACTTAAAGCAACACGGTTGACGAAGACGGATACTCTATAACTTCTTGGCAACTAAAGGCGGTTGGTGTTCTTTGCCGTTCGTGCCTATGGCCGTCTCTCAACCCGCACTAGGCCTATCGCACCGCCTGGCCCTGATCCATCGCAGGGCTGTCCGAGGCGGTGGCGGCCCGCTGCGCCAAGGATCGGTGCTGACTATAGCCTGGACGCGGCTGCCGCGCCTGGCCGCGCGGTTTGAAGCGCTGGCGGAAGATTTCCGTGCCGGCCGGGTTCGGGCGCCGCCGGTGCGGGGCTGGGCTGATGATTTACTGCGACTGCCGGGCCCGCCGAGCTTAACTCCGCCGCGGCTGCCACGGGAGTTTGGATGGCTGCTCCGGCTGATGCCGGAGTCCGCGGCCTATGCCGGGAAGGTGGAGCACCTGCTCGCCGACCCGGAGATGGGGCGCTGCTGGCCGGGTCACCACGAGCTGGCCGTCTCCTGCGGCCGCTGTGCCGGATGCTGGGCATCCGGCCCGGACCGGAGCTGCTTGCGCGGCGGGACGAACCGACGCCCCAGCGCAGGGTGCGGACCCGGTGCAGGGTGCGGGTCTCGCCTAACGACGGCGTGGGTCCGGGAGATCCGGCCGTCGCCGCGGGACATCTGGATCTGCCCCACGGCTCAGGCCTTGCTTCTCCCCGTGGGGAGGGCGCGGCTCCGGGTTCCCAATTCGCAAGCGAATTGGGGTCCCGGCCTTGGCCCCCCTCCGTCGCTGCCCCTGCAGCTGCCGATCCGAAGCCTCTCAACGCCGTGGCTGCCAGGGCTGATCCGCCGCCGGCTGTGTCCTGGGGCCGCACTGAACCGGGCTGAGCGGCCTCGGGTGGCGCCCCACACGTAACGTTAAGGTACAGAAACATATACGGCCGGCGCGCGATGAAACCGGTGCGGGGGGTTCCATGACCATCCGCTTTACCCTGCAAGCGACTGATGGGCTGGCCCGCGCTGGCATGCTGCGTACGGCCCATGGCGATGTCGAGACCCCGGTCTTCATGCCGGTTGGCACGGCAGGCACGGTTAAGGCCATGACGGCCGATGCAGTGCGGGCGACTGGAGCCCGAATGGTGCTCGGCAACACCTACCATCTCATGCTGCGGCCGGGTGCTGAACGGATCGGACGGCTCGGCGGCCTGCACCGGTTTATGGATTGGCCCGGCCCGATACTCACGGATTCTGGCGGGTTCCAGGTCATGTCGCTGGCCCAACTGCGGAGGATCGACGCGGAAGGGGTGACGTTTCAATCCCACATCGATGGCTCGAAGCACCGCCTAACGCCCGCCCGCTCAATAGAGATCCAGCATCTCCTCGATTCGACCATCAGCATGGCGCTCGATGAGTGCACCCCGTTCCCGGCGACGGAGCAACAGGCACGCGAGTCGCTCGATCTTTCGATGCGCTGGGCGGCGCTCTCCAAAGCCGCGTTCACCACCCGGCCGGGTTACGGATTATTCGGGATCGTGCAGGGCGGCATATATCCTGATCTGCGGGCGGCTTCGGCCGAGGCGCTGCTCGGCATTGGCTTCGATGGGTATGCGATCGGCGGGCTTGCGGTGGGCGAAGGACAAAGCGCGATGTTCGCCGTTTTGGAAGCGACCGTGCCCCTCCTACCCATCGCGCAGCCGCGGTACTTAATGGGGGTCGGCACACCGGATGACTTGGCGGGCGCGGTACAGCGCGGCATCGACATGTTCGATTGCGTCATCCCGACCCGGGCCGGGCGAACCGGCCGCGCTTACACCAGCGGGGGGGTGCTCAATCTGCGAAACGCAAGGCATGCCGATGACCCCGGCCCCCTAGATCCGGAATGCGGCTGCCCCGCCTGCACCCGGCACTGCCGGGCCTATCTCCATCACCTCTTCAGAGCGGAAGAGATGCTTGGGCCGATGCTGCTCACCTGGCATAACCTACATTACTACCAAGATCTGATGCGGGGCATGCGGGCCGCCATTGTGGGCGGTAGACTCGGGGCGCATATCGCTGTCCTGCGCGCCGCGTGGACGAAGCCAAGCTCATGACGGACAGCACTTACAACACACTCACCCAACTCGGCCGTGCCACCGCGCTGCCTGCAAGCCCGGATGCAGCCGTTCTCGAGCGCGTGCCCTCCCCTGCCCCGAACACGCTCTATGTTGTGCGCTTTACTTGCCCGGAATTTACGTCGCTTTGTCCGCTGACGGGGCAGCCCGATTTTGCGCACATTGTTATCGATTACATTCCCGGCGACTGGATCGTCGAGAGCAAGTCCCTCAAGCTGTTTCTCCACGCCTTCCGTAACCATTGTGCGTTCCACGAAGCCTGCACGATGCAGATCGCGCAACGGCTCGTGGCGACGCTGAGGCCAGTATGGCTCCGGATCGGCGGCTATTGGTACCCAAGGGGCGGCATCCCCATCGACGTGTTTTGGCAAACCGGCGCGCCTCCAGCGGGCGCATGGATTCCCGATCAAGGGGTGGCCCCGTACCGTGGCCGCGGTTAGTGCGCCTGGCAAAGCACCAATCCGGGCACCGGACCCGGTCCAGGTCCGGGCGGCGATCCGCGACCGCGCCCTATTGCTCGGATTCGATGCTGTCGGGTTCTGCGCCGCCGAGCTCGGGCCCGAAGCGCGAGAGCGGCTACATGCCTTCCTTGCCGCGGGCCAGCACGGCGATATGGGATGGCTCGCCGACCGGGCAGAGAAGCGCAGCCATCCGCGTGCGCTATGGCCGGAAGCATGCAGCGTGATTGCGCTTGGTCTTTCGTATGCTCCCGGGCAGGATCCGCTCAGCACGCTGCCTCTGAAAGACCGGGGAAATATTTCGGTTTACGCCCGGGGACGCGATTATCACGAGGTGCTCAAAGGTATGCTCAAGCACCTCGCCCAGTTCATCGTGTCCCGGTTCGGGCCTGAGGTGAAGGTATTTGTGGATACCGCTCCGGTGATGGAGAAGCCCTTGGCCCAGCAATCCGGGCTCGGCTGGCAGGGCAAGCATACGAATCTCGTTTCCCGCGTGCACGGTTCCTGGCTATTCCTGGGCGAGATCTACACGACTCTGCGCTTGCCCCCCGATCCGCCCCATGCCGGCCGGTGCGGAACCTGCACGCGCTGCCTAGCCGCCTGCCCCACCAACGCCTTCCCCGCCCCATATCGGCTCGACGCCCTGCGCTGCATTTCATACCTGACCATCGAGCATCAGGGGCCGATTCCGGCTGAATTGCGCCCGCTGATGGGTAACCGCATCTATGGATGCGACGATTGCCTCGCGGCCTGCCCGTGGAACCGATTCGCGGCTACGACAAGGCAGATGAAGCTCAGAGCGCGCGAGGATCTTACCGCACCGAAGCTGGCGGAACTCGTGGCTCTGGACGACGCGGGGTTTCGCCGCTTGTTCGCAGGCACCGCGGTGAAGCGCATCGGGCGGGACCGGTTTGTGCGCAACGTGCTGATTGCGATTGGCAACAGCGCCAACCCAGCCCTCGCGCGGCACGTCAAGCCGCTGCTGGAGGATCCCAATCCGGTCGTTGCCGAGGCCGCAAGCTGGGCCTTCGCACGTTTATCCGCAGCAAGAGTGGGGATAGAGCCTGAGCCGGTTGATCAAGCAAAGCTTCTCCCTGTCGGGCCACCGGACCAGCGTGGCGCTGGAGCCAGAGTTTTGGTCAGCCCTGGCTGATATTGCAACCGAGAGCGGGCTCACCCTTCCTCGCCTGGTGGCCAAGCTGGACGCGGAGCGCGTGCCCGAGCAACCGCTCGCGTCGGCACTTCGTGTTCTCGCTTTGGCGCATTTTCGTGCGCCCCGTTAACGATTGCGCAAGGCCTCCGTGTGCATGTTCTGTTCTACCAGAACACAGCCGGAACGACGGAGATGCTAAGATGATCGACACTGCTCGGAATGGGTTATCTCTGCCAGCGCCGATGAGTCCGCTGGTCCTTTCGGACCGGCTGCTAACATTGGCGCAGCAAGCGGACAGCGCCGGCCTGCAGTGGGCTGCCCGGGAGCTGGTCAGCCTGGCATATAGTGTGCTGGACGAACTCCCTCAGGGATTGAAGACGGCGGCGGCAAGGTCGCAGCGTAAGCAGACGCCAGGGCCGCAGGCATTCGGCGTTGCCGAAGCAACCCCATATTTGCCACCTGTTGATCATAGCGGTTTGGATCGAATTGCAGAGAAAGGTTGCGAAGCACCCGCTCCAGCTCAGCCTCTTCTTGGCAAAGGAAACCGATATCGCCGGCCTCGGCAAAAAGCTGCTCCGTTAGCCGCGTGCGCATCGTAATGAGCGGTTTGCGACAGGTCATCGCGTCAATCAGGGTGGCGCTTGCCGCAAGTTCATAATAGCGGCCGGGCAGCGGCAGGCACACGTAATGCAGCTCTTGCACGCGAGCAATGAAATCGCTGCGCGGCAAATCCTCAGGGCCCGGGCTATTGGCAAAGCCCTTTAGCTGCTGACCGAGGAAGTCAGGATGCAGCCGGCCGATGTGATAAAATTCCAGGCTGGCGGTTTCCGAAAGGGTGGCCACCAGGCGCGCCCAAATATCAAAACCTTTGGCGTAAGTTGCCACTCCTAGGGAGCCAACTCTTATCGGTGGACGCACTGGAGGCGGGGCTGATGCGGTGATTTCGCGCTCGTTCACGGGGTGCGGCAGGACATCGATCGTAGCCGCAACTTTCGGTATCAACCGCTGAAGCCGCTCCTTTATCGGCTGCTCGAGAACGACGTATCGGAATTCCGGGCCGTGGCACAGGCGCATGACCGGCTCGTGCCGCAGGAAACGATAAAAGGGATTCCGCGGCACCCAGCCATTCTCGATGGTCGTCAATTCACCATGGCAGATTATCTGCGTGAACGAGCCGCGCACCCGATGCAGGGCGTACGCGGCTAAAATCCCAGAAGGCGAGCCCGAGGCAACCACCATAACCGGCTTCTGGTCCCGGTATCGGTAATGGATGCCGAACAGCGTGCGTAACCCGTGCCAGAAGCGCCGATAGGAGGAGAATTCGATCTTTTCCGGCAGATGGCTCCAGATGCGGAGCGGATTATAGGTCGTCGCAGGCGCATCACCCAGCATCTTACGCACCTCGGCGAGATGCGCGGGGTCGGCCCAGAAAGAGATCGCCTCGCCAGGCCGCCCCAGGCTTATCGTACGTAGGAGCATCGCGTTAAAAGGCGCATGACGTTGGGCACGCGAAGAAAGCTCGACGACAACAATCATCCGTTGGCGTTACTACGACTGCTCCGTTTAGAATAGTAGGCAAAAAAGCGTCGTGGGGTACGGGATGCTCGCGGGCTGCCGGTTGGCTACTTGCCCTCCTTCTCGATCCGCTCCAATCCCTCCTTGTTCATTTCCTTAA
>JAFAHH010000969.1 GCA_019237355.1 Acetobacteraceae bacterium
GGCCGCACGCACCCGAGCTGATGCCCGGGCGGAAGCGGCGAGAGGACGTTCGAGCACCACATCTTCTCCGGTCAAAACGGTCCGGCCTTTTTTCGGGACACAGGTCATGGCATAAGGCGGATTCGTTAATCAAAGGTTGTGTCCGTAAGCAGCCTCAAGCTGCCAGGACGGAAACTCGGCAATTCTTAATGCGATACTGCTACGTGATGGTGATCCGAGTACGCGGAATTGAGAAAAGTCGCTCACGATCCGGGACGGACTCTGCAAACATCGTCATTGCGACGAGACCTTCGCGCCAGTCGAGACCCAGGTCTCGCATACGGTGCATCGGAACGGTACCGGGAGGTCGAGGCTCGGTTCAAAATAAGCACATACCGAACGAAGGAGGAGAAAAGGCTATGAGAGCGGAATTAATCGTCGCCTTGGCCGCTGCCGGCTTAATATCGGTAGGCACGGCGCCGGGGGCGGAAGCCAAAGGGTGCATCAAAGGCGCCATCGTCGGCGGAGTGGCAGGCCACTATGCCGGGCACGGCGTCCTGGGCGCCATGGGTGGCTGCGTTGTTGGCCGCCACCTGGCGAAAAAACAGGAGCAGCAACAGCAACAGCAAAACGCGGCGTCGTCCAACAGCAGCAATCAGCTCGGTGGTTCTGCGCAGAGTCCAAGCAGCACGCCTTATGGCGGAAGCCCTCCGCCCGCCTGGGGCAATAGCGGCAGTAACCCCAGCAATCCTGGGTCTGTCTATACTGGCGGCGCTTACCAACGATAGGTCAGGACGATGTACGGGACCTTGGACGAGGAATGATCCCGGACTGAGGCCCGTTCCATTTCACTCAACGGGGGAACCTCCAATGTTCGATGCCATGAAGCTACTCGGCTCCATCGCCGAGCATACCTCTGCCCCGTCCGCGCCCGACAGGTTTGGCGCAGCGGTCCAGCAGAGTACAAACACCGGCATGCTGCAACAGGTTCTGGCACAATTTGGCGGAAGTGGCGCGCAGCCCGGCGGTGCGTCGAGCTTTCTGCAGGGATTATCGGCGCAGGGCACAAGTGCGGCCCCCGCGGCCCCCGGACAAGGTGGGCTTGGAGGCATGCTGGGCCAGTTTGCCGAAATGGCGCGGCGTGCCATGGTTTCGCCGAAGCAGGAAGTCCAAAGCGGCAACCCCGCCGCTGTCGGCGGGCTCGGGGCCTTAGCCGGTGCGCTGCTCGACGGCGGCCGGGGGGCGGTCGGCGGCGGGCTGCTCGCCGTCCTGGGGAGCATGGCCTACTCAGCCCTGCAAAATCAGGGCGCGGGCCCGGCCAACGCACCTGGGACAGCGCCGTCTGGTGCTGGCCCCCAGCCAAAGGGATCTTTCGGCGGCACCCCGAGCGTCGCAGCGCCGGCCAGCCAAGCGGAGGCCCAGCGCAAGGCAATGCTGATGATTCGAGCCATGATCCAGGCCGCAAAGGCGGACGGACGAATCGACGAGCAAGAGACGCAACGGATCATGGGCAAGCTCGGGGACCACGGGCATAGCCCCGAAGCTCACGAGTTCGTCGTCAACGAAATGAGCCGCCCGATCGATATCCCGGGCCTGGTCCGGGATGTCACATCATCGCAAGAGGCGGCCGAGGTCTATGCGGCGTCGCTTATGGCGATTGAACTCGATTCCCAGAGCGAACGGGATTATCTCGCCGATCTGGCCGGGGCACTCGGATTGCCCCCCGCCACCGTGAACCAGATCAACAATGCGCTCAACGTCACCGCATAAATCCATCCCGCTCGGCTGAGTGTGCGAAGCACTCAGGACCGGCTGAATCGGCGCGCACGCGAAGGGCTATAGCGGTTCGTGTCACTCAAACCGCTGTAGCACTAGCGCTGAAGCGGCGGGGCATCGCAGGTTCCTGGCATTCTGCCCGGCCATGCTAAATCCGGCGCCAGCCTCACCCGAGGAGACCCAGCTTGCGCCGGAGTAATCGCAGCGTCGCCGTCACGGTCGCTGGCATCGTGACGTTCCTAAATCTCTACTCCGTTCAATCCTTGCTGCCGACCCTAGCGGACCAATTCGGGGCGTCGCTGGCGCAAACCGGGCTCACGATTACCGCCACGCTGTTCGCCGTGGCGATGATGGCGCCGCTGGCAGGGTGGATTTCTGATATACTCGGCCGTAAGCGGCTGATTGTTTCAGCGACTTGGGCACTCACTGTGCCCACATTGCTCAGTGGATTTGCGCCGAGCCTGCCCATTCTGATTTTTTGCCGCTTGCTTCAAGGATTGCTGCTTCCTTTTATGTTCATTGTCACCGTCACTTATATTGGCGATGAGGCCGAGGGCGCTGAGGCGCTCCGGCTGGTCGGAACCTACTCTGCGGGTTCCATCTTTGGAGGATTTGCGGGGCGATTTATTGCCGGCATTGCAGCCTATGCTGCGGGCTGGCGGGTATCATTTTTCGTCCTCGCCGCCCTGACCGGGCTGGCTGGGCTGATCCTAATGGCGGCACTGCCGCTCGAGCGGCATTTTCGCCCAGTCTCCGGGCTGGCATCGAGCCTCCAGAGCTTTGCGGAACATCTGGGTAACCGCCGGCTGGGCGGAACCTATGTCATTGGGTTCACCGTGCTGTTCTCGATAGTCGCAGCGTTCAGCTATGGCAATTTCGTGCTCGCCGCGCCCCCTTACGAGCTTGGCCCCGCGGAGCTTGGCTCGGTCTTCGTGGTTTATTTGCTCGGTATGGTCTCTTCCCCTATGGCAGCACGGCTCGCGAATTCCATCGGCCGCCGGCCCACACTGGGCGTCGCAGCCTGCACCGGGGCCAGCGGCATGCTTCTAACCCTAGTGCCGAGCTTGGTTGCCTTCATTGCGGGCCTGGCTTTGCTCGCCGGAGCGGTGTTCGTCGAACAAACCTTGTCCATCGGCTTCGTGAGCATCGCCGCGGAGCGAGCGAAATCCACCGCGGTCGGCCTCTATGTCACCTGCTACTACGCCGGCGGGAGCCTGGGCGGCATAGTCCCGGCTGGGATCTGGCAGCGGGCCGGCTGGCCCGGCTGCGCAGCGCTGATCGTGCTCACCCAGGCTTCGATGCTGCTGCTTGCCTCCATGGCGTGGAGCGGGCGTAGACTGGGAACCGCCGTCCGCGCGACACCCTTCGAGTTCCTTGCCAAAGGACAAGCGAATATGAGCGACGCAATGCGCGAACTGCATAAATTTGCAATCGGGCAGCCCGTCTCTCGTAAGGAAGACCCGATACTGCTGCGCGGCGAGGGCCGGTACACGGACGATATAAATCTGCCGGGCCAAGCCTATGCGGTGATGCTGCGGAGCCGCCAGGCCCATGGCCGCATTCTTGGAATCGACACCGAGCAGGCACGCAGCATGCCGGGCGTCGTTGCCGCCTATACAGGGGCCGACCTGCGGAAGGCGGGTTACGGCAATATGCCCACCGGCCCTCTCATGCATAACCGGGATGGCTCGCCCATGCGGCGTCCACCCCAACCGCCGCTTACCACCGACCGGGTGCGCTATGTTGGTGATCCGGTGGCTTGTATTGTTGCCGAAACCTTCAAGCAGGCCCGCGATGCGGCCGAAATAGTGCAGCTGGATATCGAGGCGTTGCCTGCCGTCACCACGGCCTCAGCCGCGGCCGCCCCCGATGCGCCGCTGCTGCACGAGGCCGCGCCCGGCAATCTGGCGCTGGATTACCATTACGGCGATCCGGAGAAGATCGCGGATGCTTTTGCACGCGCCGCCCATGTAACGCGGCTCGTGATTCGTAATAGCCGCGTCGTTGTGTGCCCGCTCGAGCCCCGGTCGGCGATTGGCGAATATGACCCAGCGAGCGAGCGCTGGACATTGCACCTGGGCTGTCAAGGCGTGTTCGGGATGCGCGATCTTCTGAAAGGGGTGCTGCAAGTACCGCGAGAGAAGGTGCGCGTGCTGACCGGCAATGTCGGTGGCTCATTTGGGATGAAATCCTCCTGCTTCCCGGAATATATTTGCATCCTGCATGCGGCGCGCGCACTCGGCCGGCCCGTCAAATGGACCGACGACCGTTCAGAAAGCTTCCTCTCCGATAGCCATGGACGCGATCATGAGCGTGTCATTGAGCTCGCGCTTGACGAAGATGCGAATTTCCTGGCGGTCCGCGTAACCGGCTACGGCAATCTGGGCGCCTACCTAAGCAACGCCACAACCTGGCCCTCTACCGTCAATACGCTGAAGAACGTGGTCGGCGTCTACCGCACGAAGCTGGTCGAGGTTTCGACGCAGTGCATGTTCACCAACACGACGCCTGTGGGCCCTTACCGCGGCGCAGGCCGGCCCGAGGGCAATTACTATATGGAGCGGGTTGTCGATCTGGCCGCTGCAGAATTGGGCATCGACAAAATCGAGCTTCGGCGGCGCAACCACATCCGGCCGAACGAAATTCCATACAAAGCCCCCTCCGACATGCATTACGACAGTGGCGATTTTTCAGCGGTCCTCGATAAAGCTTTGATACTTGCGGACTGGGACGGTTTCCCGGCCCGCAAGCAGCAAAGCCGCGAACGTGGGCGGCTGTGCGGCCGGGGCATCGGTCAATATCTGGAAGTAACCGGCCCGCCGCTGAACGAAATGGGGGGCATACGGTTCGAGCCAGACGGGACGGTCACCATCATCACCGGGACCTTGGATTACGGACAGGGCCATGCAACCCCGTTTGCGCAAGTGCTGAGTGACCGGCTTGGGATTCCGTTCGAAAAGATACGGCTTCTGCAAGGCGATAGCGATGAGCTCATCGCCGGCGGTGGAACCGGCGGATCGAAAAGCCTGATGGCGAGCGGCTCGGCGATTGCCCAAGCCAGCGAGACCGTCATTGAGAATGGCCGCAAAATTGCCGCGCATGTGCTGGAAGCGGCGGTGGCCGATATCGAATTTGCCGCAGGACGCTTCACCATCGCTGGCACCGACCGCGGCATCGGAATCATGGAACTGGCGCAGAAGCTCCGAGGCGGAATCCGCCTCCCGCCAGATCTGCCGCCGAGCCTGAGTGTGAGCCACGTTCATGCGAGCGCCCCCTCGGCCTTTCCTAACGGCTGCCACATTGCCGAAGTCGAGATCGATCCCGAAACCGGCGAAACGCATGTTGTACGATATGTTATGGTCAATGATTTTGGGGTGATCGTAAACCCGCTGCTTGTCGAAGGTCAGGCGCATGGCGGTGTGGTGCAAGGAATCGGCCAAGGCTTGCTCGAGCACGTGGCCTATGATGCTGATGGCCAAATCCTTAGCGGGTCGTTCATGGATTACGCGCTGCCCCGGGCCTCCGATGCGGTGATGTTCGAGATCGCCAGCCATCCGGTGCCTGCGAAGACGAATGTTCTGGGTGTAAAAGGCTGTGGTGAGGCTGGGTGTGCCGGCGCCATGCCCTCAGTTATGAACGCCGTCGTCGACGCGCTCTCGGAATACGGCATCCGCCATATCGATATGCCGGCGACGCCAGAGCGCGTCTGGCGCGCCATTCAATCCGCGAAGGCTAGATAGCTGGCCCCGCGCTCAGATCGAGCGCCAATCGGCCGGAATACGGAAATAAGTTTGCAGCTCGTCTTCCTCCTCTCGCCCGGGCCATTGGTCGCTGTCACCACGCACCGAACTCGGCGCGCCGCGCAGCTCGCTTTCAGTGATGTCGGTCCGATAACCGCCGAGGCTGGTATCATATTGCAGCTTGGCCCAGGGCACCCGGAAAGTCTCCTCGCCTAACCCCATGATTCCCCCGAAAGACATAATGGCATAAACGACCTGACCGCTGACCTTCTCGATCATCAGCCGCTTGATGCTGCCGAGATGATGGCCGCTTCGATCATAGACGGCCGTACCCTCCACCCGGTCACTCGCGATCAGCGGATGCGCGGGCGAGCTTCTCGTGTTGCTCATTCGTCGACTCCGTTGGCTTCTGCAGTATATCAGAAATCGGGATTTCCGAACCTGCAACAGTTTCGCCGTAATCGCTAGAGATAACTTTAGGCGGAATCGTCGGAGAGCCTGAATCGCGCTCTGAAAACCAAAGTTCCTAGAGCGGGTGACCTCACCTAAGGTCATCCCGCTCTGGGCCGATACCTCCGCCCCCGGCCAAAGCAAAGGGCTGCGCGACCGAAGCCGTGCAGCCCTTGTCAGGAGAAGGCCTCCGGTTAGAAGTCCATATCGCCCATGCCCCCACCAGCACCCGGCGGCATGGCAGGAGTCTTCTTCTCAGGCTTCTCAGCCACCATCGCCTCGGTGGTGACGAGCAGGGCGGCTACGGAAGCAGCATCCTGCAACGCCGTACGCACAACCTTGGTCGGGTCGATGATTCCTGACTGGACGAGATCCTTGTACTCGCCGGTCTGAGCGTCAAAGCCCCAATTGTACTCGTCGCGGTCCAGCACCTTGCCCGCCACAACCGGTCCATCTTCGCCGGAATTTTCGGCAATCTGCCGGAGCGGGGTCTGCACCGCCTTGCGGACAATCTCGATACCGAGCCGCTGGTCGTCGTTTTCGGCCTGCCCCTGAACCTTTTGCAGAATGGCTCCGGCACGTGCCAACGCAACCCCACCGCCGGGCACAATGCCCTCCTCGACCGCCGCGCGAGTTGCGTGAAGAGCATCCTCCACGCGGTCCTTACGCTCTTTCACTTCGACTTCGGTCGAGCCGCCGACGCGGATCACGGCCACGCCGCCAGCGAGTTTCGCAAGCCGCTCTTGCAGCTTTTCGCGATCGTAGTCGGAGGTGGTCTCCTCGATCTGCGCCCGGATCTGGTTGCAGCGGCCTTTGATGTCTTCCTTCTGGCCCGCGCCCTCTACGATCGTGGTGTTCTCCTTCTCGATCAGCACCTTCTTGGCCCGGCCGAGCATGTTCAAGGTGACGTTCTCGAGCTTGATGCCGAGATCCTCGCTGATGACCTGACCGCCAGTCAGCACCGCGATATCCGCGAGCATCGCCTTACGCCGGTCGCCAAATCCTGGCGCCTTCACCGCCGCCACTTTCAGCCCACCACGGAGCTTGTTCACCACCAGGGTGGCGAGCGCCTCACCCTCGACATCCTCGGCGATTATCAGCAGCGGACGGCCCGACTGAACGACCGCTTCCAGCAGCGGCAGCATTGGCTGCAGGCCCGAGAGCTTCTTCTCGTGGATCAGCACGTAAGGTTGATCCAGCTCGGCGACCATCTTCTCGGCATTGGTAATGAAGTAGGGCGAGACGTAGCCGCGGTCGAACTGCATGCCCTCGACAACGTCGAGCTCGGTCTGAATGCCTTTGGCCTCCTCAACCGTGATCACGCCTTCATTGCCGACCTTCTGCATCGCCTCGGAGATCATCTTGCCGATCTCCGCCTCGCCATTGGCCGAAACAGTACCCACCTGGGCGGTCTCTGCGGGCGTGCTGATCTTCTTGGTCCGCTCCCGCAGCTCGTCGACGATTGCGCTTACCGCTTTGTCGATGCCGCGCTTGAGGTCCATCGGGTTCATGCCCGCGGCAACGGCCTTGGCGCCTTCCTTTACGATTGCCTGGGCGAGCACGGTCGCCGTTGTGGTGCCATCGCCGGCCACGTCGCTGGTCTTGGTCGCGACCTCGCGCACCATCTGCGCGCCCATATTCTCGAACTTATCCGCGAGCTCGATTTCCTTGGCGACCGTCACGCCGTCCTTCGTCACGCGGGGCGCGCCGAAGCTCTTATCGAGCACCACGTTGCGGCCTTTTGGGCCGAGCGTCACCTTAACCGCATCGGCAAGGATATCGACGCCACGCAACATCTTCTGGCGGGCGTCACCGCCGAAGCGAACTTCCTTAGCTGCCATTCCTACCTATTCCTCTGAATTAAATCGGGCCTTACGCGGCCTTCTTCTGGGCAACGTCGCCTTCGACAATGCCCATGATGTCGCTTTCCTTCATGATCAGGAGCTCTTCGCCCTCGATCCTGACTTCGGTGCCAGACCACTTTCCGAAGATGACCCGGTCGCCTTCCTTGACGTCCAGCGGCACGAGCTGGCCGTTTTCGTCACGCGCGCCGGGACCAGCGGCGATAACCTCGCCTTCCTGGGGCTTTTCCTTAGCCGTGTCTGGAATGATGATGCCGCCCGCGGTCTTCTCCTCGGCATTTAGCCGACGTACCACGACGCGGTCATGCAGGGGACGGAACTTCATTCGTTCGCTCCTGGATGATCCTAAATTGTCGGTTGACCTGTTTGTTAGCACTCCCCCCACGGGAGTGCCAACGATCTAGACGCCGGTGTGCCTAGAGTCAAGGGCCTGGCTCGCGATTCCTGGCAGGTTCGCGGGTTGCATGTGCGAGCGAATCACCCTGTTAAAAAACTGGTGAATGCGCTCCCGCAGCACGCATAGCGGCTCCCCTGAACACAGCGGAAAGGCATAAAGTTTTGATTGCGGAACATCTTGCGCGCAAGCCGGCGCGCTCAGGGGCCCGCAGGCCCGGCCAGCGGCGGGTCAACCCCCGCGCCGACCGCGTTCCCATCGCGCGAGCGCGATGGGGTCTCGGCTCCGACCCCGCGCGCGAGCCGGACGGATCACCCCGGGTCACGGACGAATCCGGCTGGCCCTCAGACTCTGCAGGACCAGCCGGCGATGCCGACCCCTCGCGCCGCGTCCTACGTAGCTCCGGACCCAGCCGGATCGCCAGCATCCGGCACAGCGGCCGTAGCATCCGTCCCGCTTGCGGTGCCGCCAGCAGCGCCGCCATCTCCGGGTCGGCCAGCACAGGCTGCATCTGACTGCCATACACCGCCGCCCCTGGCACCAGCCGGACCAGCCAGCCGAACCTGCCGGGCAACCGGAACGGCTGCGGCAGCCCCTCCAGCCGGGGCAATTCAAGATCGGCCGCAGACTGCGCACGTGACTCCGGCCCGGCCGGAAGCCGCCCGGCGCGGACCGCCGCCAGAAGCGCCTCAAACCGCGAAGCCAAGCGGCCCAGCCGCGTCCAGGCCAGAAAAAGCAGCGGTACCGCCGACCGCTCCTTCACCATGTGCGCCGCCACCACCCCGCGTAGCCCTGCTATGATAAGGGCCAGGCGATCCGAAAGGCCGGTTGGGAGGGGTGGAGCAGCCAGCGAGCATGAACGCAATGAGAACACAAGTCTAGATTGCCTGTCAACACCAGAGTTTCGTCCGAGCTGACCCGAGAGCTGATCGAGCTTGACTGGCATTGCCTCAACTACGAGCGCGTGCCGGGGTTCCCATCACCGCCGCGATCCACTCGATTAACCATCATCACTTCTTCCATCTCGTCTCCCCCCCGCCGATGGCGCGATCCTGTGGGCAACGCCACGTTCGCGCCGCGTTCAGGCAGTTGCCGGGGCGCCACGGCGATCACCGGAATCCCACCAGCCGCAACCTCGATTGCGATACTGATTACGCGCGCCTGCTCGTCCGGCAATGAAGCCGGAGCCTCGCCTGTACTACCACAGACTACCAGCCCTGCGGTGCCACGATCGACCTGTCGCGCTCGCAGCCGGATGAGAGCCGGTTCATCGATTCGCCCGTCCCGAAACGGTGTAACGAGCGCGACCAGGGACCCATGAAGATGTTCGAACCTGTTCGCGCAATGCCCATGGATCAGCCCTATGCAGCCGCAAGGCGGAGGGACGCCGGCCGCTCGGCGCTTATCAGCGTGCCACGGAGGAGTA
>JAFAHH010001060.1 GCA_019237355.1 Acetobacteraceae bacterium
GCCGCCGCTTTGCATCCACTGATTCCGAGGCTTGGCCAAAGTCGCCCGCGCAAGAATTGTATCAATCGTTCTGTCCCACTGCTCACGCAGCCCGGATGGGTCAACCGCGACGCCGTCCGTGTTCAAACTTTGCTCCGAACGGTCGTGGGCGAACATTTCACCAGTATAGGGCCAGAGCCGGTCTACCGCCTCCTGCACCCGGCGGTGGCTCTCCTGCGTGCCATCTCCCAGGCGGATCACCCATTCGGCAGCGTGGCGAAGGTGATATGCGCTCTCCTTCTCCGACCTGCCCGCGATGGCGCTCAACGTTGAGTCGCGCGAGGCCACCATGGCGCGCCAATATGGATTGGCAAAGGCGGAATAGAAGAATTGCCGGACCATGGTCTGGGCAAAATCACCGTTGGGCAGCTCGCAGAGCAGCAGGTTGCGGTATTGGAGTGCATCGCGGAGATAGGCGTATTTGTCTTCGTTCCCTCCTGCCCCTTCGGCTTCCGCCGCATAGGTATAGAGTGCCCGCGCTTGGCCAATCAGATCCAGACCGATGTTGCCGAGCGCCATCTCCTCCTCGAGGATCGGACCGTGGCCGATCCATTCAGAAAGCCGGTGCCCTAGAATCAAAGCGTCATCTGCGCGGCGGAGTAGGTAGAGCACCAGCGGTGTTTCATTGACCTGGATGGAGGCGGTCATGGCGTCCAGCATGCGTCGTTACATGTGTCCGACTTCATCCGGCGCGTCATAAAAGGTCGGGTGCCGATATGGCTTGGACAATGCGGGCTCGAACATCATCCCTTTGTCGGCCGGGTCGGAAGCGATGACGGACGAGGAGGGGACGACCCAAATCGACACCCCCTCCCCGCGCCGCGTGTAAAGATCACGCGCTGCCTGCAATGCTAATGTCGCATCAGGCGCATGCAGCGATCCTGCGTGCTTATGCGCAAGTCCATTGCGAGACCGGATGAATACTTCCCAAAGTTTTACATTCGGCGTCTGTGCTTCCATAGCCTGACTCCTTAACCCGCCTCTGCCTGCAGGCCTCAAGCGGCGCGACGATCCTCCTGATGCTTTGCGGCGTACGCGGTAGCGGCTTCGCGCACCCACGCGCCCTCCTCGTGCGACCGCCTACGCGCTTCGATGCGCTCACGATTACAGGGGCCGTTGCCAGCGAGAACCTGCCGGAATTCATCCCAGTTGATCTGGCCATAACGCCAATGCCCGGCCGCCACGCCGCCAGAGGATGCTCCACCACTCTCCTCGAAATGCAGATCGGGATCCGGAATGGTAAGGCCCAGGAAATGCGCCTGCGGTACGGTCGCATCCACGAATTTCTGCCGCAGATCATCGTTGCTGAAGCGCTTGATCTTCCACTTCATGCTCTGATCGCTATGGGTGCTGGCGCTATCGGGCGGGCCGAACATCATCAGGCAGGGCCACCACCAGCGGTTCAGAGCATCTTGCGCCATCGCCCGCTGCTCCGCCGTGCCCCGGCAGAGGGTCAGCATAATCTCGAAGCCTTGCCGCTGATGGAAGCTCTCTTCCTTGCAGATGCGAATCATGGCCCGTGCATACGGGCCGTACGAGCACCGGCAAAGCGGGATTTGATTCATGATTGCCGCCCCATCAACAAGCCAGCCGATCGCGCCGATATCGGCCCAGCTCAGCGTGGGGTAATTGAAGATAGACGAGTATTTGGCGCGGCTCGTCAGGAGTTCGTCGAACATCTCTTCCCGGCTCTTGCCCAGCGTCTCCGCGGCGGCATAGAGATAAAGCCCATGCCCGCATTCGTCCTGCACTTTCGCAAGCAATGTCGCCTTGCGCCGCAAACTCGGCGCGCGCGTGATCCAGTTTCCCTCCGGAAGCATGCCGATGATTTCAGAATGGGCATGCTGGGCGATTTGGCGGATCAGAGTCTTCCGATACGCGTCTGGCATCCAGTCATTCGGCTCGATCCGGTCTTCTTGATCGATCCGGCTTTGGAACCGGGCAGACCCGGCCGGATCCTCTTGCGCCAGCTCAGGCTCGCCGCTTGCAGCCATCCGTTCCAAGCCTTGCGTGTACATGCTGGCCTCCCGTCGAAAAC
>JAFAHH010001104.1 GCA_019237355.1 Acetobacteraceae bacterium
GCGCCCACGCCTTGCTGGCCAAGGCCGCGGGCTGACACGAACCAGCAAGCGGACCAACATATTCATAAACCGCATCGCCAACGAGCGATGGGAAGGAGGCTCGACCCCGAATTGGGCGACCGAAGCAAACTCCCAAGCCCCAAACGCGACCCAGCCGATTCGCCGAACCATCGCACAAGCCTCGCATGGTTACGTTGTCGCTCACCGAGCAACGTGTGAGAAATGCGGGCTAAGTGTGGCCCATGATATCGACACCCGTTGTGGTTTCGTCCGGTAACTAGGCTATTGGACCATGGCCGTCACGCCGGCTTTTTGACGACCTCGTAGATTACGCTGCTGCCGCTGTAGAACGGCTGATAGTACGCTCCTCCGAAGGTGAAGTAAGTCGTGCCCTTGATGTTCTGTACAACCGCCCCGTTTGGCAGTGTGGTCACGGTGGACCCGATGGGCGGCGGGATTACTTTATAACCCTGGGGTACCCGCGAGTAGAATGCACCGTTGCAGTCGAGATTCGGCGTCCCGCCGACATAGACTGTGGAGCAGGACGGTGGCGGGGTCGGAACCACGGCTCCCTGTGGAGGCGGCACAACCATATACTGCCCGCCCTGCTGCGGAGCGTAATAGACTCCGTTGGAATAGTAGTATTGACTCCCGGCGGCCGTGATCGCGGCGGCTGCAACGGGCAGAGCGGTGATCAATGCCCCGACGGCAACACCGGCGCCAAAGCCGCCGCCCGAATAGTACCCGCCCCATGAGCTGGCGCCCGAGTAATATCCGCCCCAAGAGGTATTGTAATGATTGAAAGCAACCGCGCGATTCCATTGCAGGGCATTCGCCTCGTTCGTCCGGTTCTGCTGCAGTGTGTTCGCCTCGTTCGTCCGGTTCTGCTGCAGTGTGTTGGCCTCATTCGTCCGGTTCTGCTGGAGCTGCCCGGCCGTCTGCCCAGCATCAGGATGGGTCTGCTGGAGCTGAGCAGTTCTCTGCTGGGCTTCAGGATGGCTTTGCTCGAATTGTCCGGCTCGCTGCTGGGCCTCGGGATGGCTCTGTTCGAACTGCCCGGCTCGCTGTTGAGCTTCGGGATGGCTCTGCTGGAATTCTCCCGCGTTGTGTTCCGCTTCGGGATGGCTCTGCTGGAAATCATCCGCGTGGTCGTTGAAGCTTCCGGCGTTGTGGACGCTACCGAAGCCGCCGCGGCCGAACCCGGCATCCGTCGACCGGTCAGTGAAGCCTCCATCGCCGAAGCGGGAGCCGCCCCCGCCGAAGCCATGAAAGCCGCCAAACCCGCCGCCATGGAAACCGCCGAACCCGCCGCCAAACCGGCCGAACGCTTTGGCGTGGTCAAGGCCAACCGCAAGACCAACAGCCCCCATCGCAGCAAGCAGCACGAACCCTGTCTTAGTTTTGCACGAAATCGGAGTACTCATGGACATTCTCCACATCATTTCTGGCTTACGCTGGAGGCGACTGGCGCAAACGAAATTTTCTCAGTACCCGGCGGAAGTTGCGGCTTGAACACCGGCTCGGCGATGCGCGGCGCGAAATTCCAATCAGTGAATACCGCGCTGAATTGCGGCTGCGACGGCTGCGCTTTATAGGTAATCACCAGCTTGCATGGAGTCAGTTGCGGCCCCGTGTCGATCCAGATCTGCCAGTCGACATCCTGATCGACGAAGGCGAGGGAGTGACATGTCCTGCCGTTCACCTGCGTGGTGCCGAGATAGAGGCCGTATTGCACTTTGCCGCGCACGGCCTCGTAGGGATTACGGTAAAGAAGATCGGCAAGCGGAGGGGAGAAGCCCAGCTTGTCCACCGCCTTATCCAGCATCGCGTCGATATCGGCCGGCGCGGCGTCGGAGGCGTAGAAGTTCGTGGCCGGGTCGAATAAGGTGACTGAGGCGCCGTCATACCAGAACTGCCGGTCGCCCAAGTCGCCGCTCCATTCGACATAAAGCCCACCCGGCCGACGCAACGCGACGTCCTCGGTGGCGGCATATTGTAGCTTCTGCCCGGTCGGCAGCACATGATCGAAGGTAATGTCCGCGTGGAACGTGAACTGCTCCGCCGAGCCGATATAGTTTCCCATTTGCTTCAGTAATTCACTGGCGCGTTCCGCAACCGCCGGAGCATTGGAGGCTTGCGCGGCTGGCGGGCCCGCCGGTTTGCTTTGGGCGTCCGCGCCCGGCGCCCAGATCAGGGCGGCCATCACTGCGGTGCACGCCATCATCCACACGAAACGCATTGATCCCTCCCCTTCAGTCACCCAACAATCAAGGAGCCATCTTGGCCCGCAGCCCGCTTCGGTGGCTATGCAGATTTGGCAACGAGCGGTATCCCTGCTGGACGAGGGTCAGAGCATCGATCACGTTTGCGATTCGAGCAATTTGACCCCAGCCTTTTTGCGGCCATGCTCTGCCGGACTACCTCCCATCCCCCAGCATGCGGGGATTTTCACTCAGCCTTAGCAGGCTGCGGAAAAACGCTGAGTCGGTCCGTTCGTAAGGCAACGAAAGAAGGCCAGGGGCTTTGCCCCTGGACCCCAGCAAAGGCAGAGCCTTTGCAATCCAATCACTTAGTGGATGGGGTCTGGGGCCTTTCGGCCCCGTCATGCGAACAGCATGCTCGTCACGCGAGGAGCGTGCTCTTCGCA
>JAFAHH010000166.1 GCA_019237355.1 Acetobacteraceae bacterium
CATTACTGCGGATTCGGTCCGCGGGTCCGCCATCGATCACTACCCGAAACTTAGCGGCGGGCTAATCCGCCCCGGCGCGTAACATATCCGGAGCCTAATCCCCTCCCGCCGCCAAAGTAAGCCGGCTATGCCTCCGGCTGTAGAGGAAAAAGATACCAAGCCCGATTGCAAGCCAAACCACGAGCCGCACCCAAGTGGCGCGATCCAGCGATATCATCATCGCTAGGCAAACAATGATTCCGAGCGCGGGCACCACCGGCACCAACGGCGTGCGGTAACTCCGCGGCGCCGAGGGATCAATACGGCGCAGCAAAGCAACTCCAGCACACACGATAACGAAAGCAAGCAAGGTGCCGATCGACGTCATGTGCCCAAGCTGGCTGATTGGGATGAACCCAGCTAAAGCGCCCGTGAACACCATGAAAACCAGGTTGGACAAGTACGGCGTCCGCCAAACCGGATGCACACGCGCAAAGGTCGTGGGTAGCAACCCATCCCTCGCCATCGAATAGAATACGCGTGACTGACCCAGTAGCATCACCAGAATGACGGTGGTGAATCCACAGATGATCCCGAGCTTCACCGCGACCTGAAGCCAGGCAAACGGTGTCCGGTCGATCGCCGTCGCGACAGGCGCTGCATCACCCCGCATTTGCCCGTAATAAACCAAGCCGGTCAGCACCAGGGCAAAAGCCACGTAGAGAACCGTGCAGATCAGCAATGAGCCGAGGATGCCGATCGGCATGTCCCGGTCAGGCCTCCGCGCCTCCTGTGCCGCTGTGGAGACCGCATCAAACCCAATATACGCAAAGAAGATCGTACCGGCGGCCCGCATGATGCCCGACCAACCATATTCCCCGAACTGCCCGGTATTTGGAGGAATAAACGGATGGTAATTGGAAGGATTGACATAGAACGCGCCGCAAATAATCACAGCCAGCACCACGATGACCTTGATCACCACGATGACGCCATTCACGAACGAAGATTCGCGCACGCCTCGCATCAGCAGAAGCGAAATCACCACGAGCACGAAAATCGCTGGCAGGTTCACGAGCCCAACACCCTGCGTACCGTCGCCGTACTGCACCAGCTCGAATGGCGAGGCCGCAAGTCCCGCAGGGATGAAAATTCCCCATCCCGCTAGTAAAGAAACGACATAGCGTGACCAGCTCACCGCGACGGTGCCCGCGCCAACCGCGTATTCGAGCACAAGATCCCAGCCAATGATCCAGGCGACCAACTCACCCATCGTCGCGTAAGCATAGGTATATGCGCTGCCGGCAACAGGGATCATGCTGGCAAGCTCGCTGTAGCACATCCCGGCAAAGGCGCAGCCGATTGCAGCGATCACGAAACTAATAACCACCGCCGGGCCGGCATTCTCCGCCGCCGCAATCCCAGTAAGCGAGAATAGCCCGGCGCCAATGATAGCGCCGATGCCCAAGGCCACCAAGCTTAGCGCCCCGAGGCTCCGGCGCAAGGAATGAGAACCCTCTTCGGTTGCCGATATGAGCTCACTCACCGGCTTGCGCTGCAGCAGCGTGACCGTCGGCATGATTCGTCTCCCATCCAGCCGGCTTGCAAATTTTGCCGTCTGGTCCGTTCATCTTGCAAGCAAACCTCCCGCCCGCCAAGCGAGGCCCGCCATGCAGAACCAACCGAACGAGAGAGCTTTCTCATCCTTCCGGCTGAACGCCCGAGACCCAAGCCGAGGCGTCGCGGTCTTACTGAGATCCGCAGCAGCTACTACTCGGTGGTTGGCAAGCACTACCTCGCCGACCTTCTCGAACTGATGGGCGAGTATGTGGATGGGGTTAAGTTCGCGGGCGGCGCCTTTGCGCTCATGCCCCGGGAGCGGGTTCGCGAACTGAATGATATTACCCATAGAGCCGGAGCCTACGTATCGACTGGGGGCTGGATCGAGCACGTCCTGGTGCAGGAGGGGCCTTCCGGGGTCAATCGCTATCTCGGCGAAGCCAAGGAGCTCGGCTTCGACGTGATCGAGCTCTCTACCGGGTTTATCACCTTACCCCTGGATGACCTGATCGCCTTGATCCACGACGTGATCGCGGCCGGATTGAGGCCCAAACCTGAGCTTGGGATCCAAATTTGGTGCGGGAGGCGCCACAGCTACTGCCGAGCTGGCATCCGAAGGCACGCGCGATGTGGGCTGGCTGGTTGTCCAAGCCCGCCGCTGCCTCGACGCGGGGGCCGAACGGCTGATGATCGAATCCGAAGGGATTACTGAGAACGTCGATACCTGGCGCACCGATGCAGTCGCGAAGATTATCGATGCCCTGGGACTTGAGGCTGTGATGTTCGAAGCCGCCGATCCGCCTGTTTTCGAATGGTATGTCAAAAACTATGGGCCGGACGTAAATCTGTTCGTGGATCACAGCCAGATTGTCCAACTGGAGTGCTTGCGGTCAGGCCTTTGGGGCACAAAGAGCACCTGGGGCCGGATCACGAGTTATCGGCCCTGAGGACCGAAAATGGCGGAACGAGAGCAGGACCGAGCAGTGGAGCTTATTGAGCGAGGCGACATCTTTTTCATCTACCGCCCAAAGGTGGACCACGAAGAGGCGGCCGGGTTCGATGACGTCGAGCGTTTTTACATCGTCCTGCGACCGCAGCGGAGGCGGCTCTGGCGGCTTATCGTGATTGGCCGCAAGCCCCTGCCGGGAATCGAGACCCACGAGCGCAATTGGGGGTTTGTCGATCGAATCTTCGCCAATCCGGAAGAGGTGCGGGAGGAATTATCGGCCGCAACGTATTCCACCAAGACGCGGGGAAAACGGCATTTGCCGCCCGCCCGCCCGGCGGGGGAAGGCGCGTATGGGCTTGCCCACGAAGGACGCGCAGATCTAAGTTCATTTGGAGTACGTTGACGATAGGCTCGCCAAACAGCCCGCCACTGGGGCTGAATGTGTGGCGCCTGCAGCATCGCCTGAATTTCCTGCCTCACCTGGGCCGGATCACGCTTGAGGTCCTGCGCCCATTTCGTTGCCACCCGGTCAAGCTGAAATTCGGCGTTCTCCAGAGTGATGTCGGTCGAGACCGGAGCCCGGGGCCGTCACCAAGTCGCCCGGGACGTTCTGGAGAAGCGCATCTGGGTGATCCTGCCGCCACATATCGAAGAAAACCGACTGGATGTCTGAGCCTTCCTTCACTGGCGCGATCTCGGTCACGTCTTTGCCGTCTGCGCCGGGATGCGTCACCGACGAAGGAAACATCCCTGGATGGTCCTTCGAGAAGTGGTCAAAAAATATCACCGCAAGATCGCTTGCAGACGGGTTGGGCGTGCCCGGATTATCCTTCACGAATTGGGCGACCACGTCCGGAGCACCTTTGCCCAGGCATCTACATAGGCGGCATGCTTCAGGTCGCTCGTCACCCAGGTCTGGGCGAGCGAGTTGTGCGCGTCAGCCCATTGCGCAACGACTCCTGGTTGACCGCCGAACTTATCAGCCTGGAACCAAGCTTCGACATCCGGCGCCACTGGCTGACCCTTCTTCGGCCCGCCGCTATAGACGGCAATCGGCCCGATCGAACGGGCAACCCGATCGCGTAAGGCGTAGTTGGAAGCGGCCAATGCCGAGGACGCCGAGGCGGTGGCGTCATAGGACGCGGCGGACGGGCGGGGCTGGAAGTATTCGTCCTTGGTGAACGGCTGGGCCACCAGCAACGAGCCGACCGGCTTGCCATCCGGGCCGTTGACAATGCTGCCATTGACCTGGAAGGGAAATGCCATCTGGCCGATCGTCCATAGGACCGCGTGATAGATACCGCAGACCAGCACGACGGCGAAGCCCAGAAGCCAAAGGCTCTTCGAGACCGAGCGCAGCATGGCGCATCTCCTCAAGTGAATGAATCAGGCGACCAGGTGCAGGATCACGATGGTCGCGTCGATCAGCTTGATGCCGATAAACGGGACGATGATGCCGCCGAGGCCCCGGATCAGCAGGTTCCGGCGCAGCAGGGCGTCGGCCCCGAGCGGCCGATAGCGCACGCCTTTCAGCGCCACCGGGATCAGCATCGGGATGATCAGCGCATTGAAGATCACCGCCGATAGGATCGCGGAGGTCGGCGAGTGCAGGTGCATCACATCGATCGGCTTCAACCACGGCAAGGTGGCCGCGAACAGCGCCGGGATGATGGCGAAATACTTGGCGACGTCGTTGGCGATAGAGAAGGTCGTGAACGCGCCTCGCGTCATCAGCAATTGCTTGCCGATTTCAACCACCTCGATCAGCTTCGTCGGATCGCTATCGAGATCGACCATGTTGCCGGCTTCTTTGGCGGCCTGGTTGCCGGAGTTCATGGCGAGCCCGACATCCGCCTGGGCTAACGCGGGCGCGTCGTTGGTTCCGTCGCCCATCATCGCGACCAGCTTGCCCTCCGCTTGTTCCTGGCGCAGGAAGGCAAGCTTCGCCTCGGGCGTTGCCTCAGCAACAAAGTCGTCCACCCCCGCCCGCTCGGCGAGCGTCTTCGCCGTCAGCCGGTTATCCCCGGTGATCATGATCGTGTGCAGACCCATCCGGCGTAGCTGGGCGATGCGCATCCCGACATCGGGCTTCAGCGTGTCTTCGAGTATCACCACACCAAGCACCCGATTGCCTTCGGCGACCACGAGCGGGGTCGCGCCCTGGGCTGCCACCCTGGTCACCAGCGGCTCAAGCTGCGCAGGCGGCGTCGTGCCGAGCGCACGCACATACGCAATTATCGCATCGGGCGCGCCCTTCCGGCTTCGAGGGTGGTGACCGTCTGCTGGGTGGCATAGGTCATCGGCATGCCCTCATGCATGAAGATAACGCCTGATATCAGCGCGGCAGGGAGGTAAATGTACACCAATACGCGCCACATATCGACGAAGTAGTTGCCGACCGTGGCCGCGCCGCGGAACACGCGAATGATCGCGGTCAGGGCGCAGAAGCCAACCGAGGCCGACAGGAACATGTTTGGCAGGATAAAAAAGATCTGGCTGAAGTTCGAGAAATGCTGATCACCTGAATAGTGCTGCAGGTTGGTGTTCGTCATGAACGAGATGACGGTATTGAAAATGGTCGACGGCGCCAGGATGCCGCGCCCAAGCGGATTGAGCGGGGCAACCGGCTGCAGGTACAACACGATGAAGCCGAAAATGAACAGTATGATGTTGAACACCAGAAGCGACACCGTGTACTGCTTCCAGTTCTGCTCGCCGGTGTTGAGGCGCACCTCAAACCAGGCAAGCCATCGCGGCGCTTTATAGCGCCCATCCATGAGCTAGGCGAAATACCGGCTTAGCGGAATCGAAACGAGGATCCTAACCGCGATCAGCAGGATGGGCAGCGTCCACATGTTCTTCACCAACTGTTCCTGGTTTGGCAAGAGCATCAAGGCCTCAGATCGAAGCGAGCGTGCTCTACCGCTTCATTTTTTGAGAGTGCGATCGAGGCCTTCCGCCTCAAGCCGTCGCTCTAGCCGATTCGGCTCCCGGGCCGGCGGTTCAGAACCATTCTGGCCGAACGAGTGCAGTACCCAGGTAGATGAACACCAAGGCGGTCACTGCTGCAGTCAGGTAAATCATACGGGGCTCCTTCAAATACGAGCGCAGCCCTCGGCGAACGCTAGGCAAGCGGCCATGCTGATCAAGCCGAGTGCGAACAGAACAGGCAGCCAGACAATGAGGTTCATGGCAGTCATTCCTGAGGCGCGTTGTGGGTTCGCGACACGGCGTTTCAGCCTATGGGGCGTGCAGACCTGCCCAAAGTCGGACCTGGCAGAAACCTAGCGTCGCGGTCATAAAAAATCGATTGGCCTCAGGGACGATTTCTATAAAAATTGCAAATATATATATCGGCTTGGTGAGCGTGATAGGATGTGAAAATGTGCGGCGAGTCGGCATTAAACAAGAAGTCGGTTTGGTGCCGCATATTTTGATCGCGTCCTGGTCGTGTCACGATGGAGTCGAGTGCTCGTGGGTCCCGTCGGCATTACGTGCACATCAGCCCTGCAACAACTCGGCTCCGATCCTTATGGAATTTCTACTTTGGAGGACTTCGAGCCCAATCGCATTTTTATGGCCGTCTGACGACTTTGGCGCGGCGTGACTAACACGCGCTTCTCAGCAGAAGTCGAGCATGTCGCCGATTGACACTTCTGCGGTCGAAAAGACCGCGTACCTGTTCGCACTCGTAAGCGCGACTGGCCAGGTCATACCTCAACCAGCAGATCTCGCGAGGGCAGCAGCCGCATTTCGGCAACGCCGCATCCGCTGAGTTCGACCAAACCTTAGGAAGGATCGCCATGCTTCGGCAGGCCCAAAAATCTGTGCCCAATCAATTGCCCCGCCCTCGACCAGCGCTGTTCGCATCAGCCGAAGAGCTTAACCTAGAGCATGATGACTTCAGGTCTAAGTCATCATGCCCTAGAGATTCAGTTTTGAGAGCGCGATTCAGGCTTTCTGACGATTCTGCCTCAAGCCATCGCGCTCTAGCGAAATGGCTCGACGGCATCGGCCCGGTCACTAGAACGCGGATCCTCGTTCTTGGAAAGAACACCTTGGAGGTTATGTGCGCCCTCATTCGGCGTGGCTGCCCCGAGGCGGCAGAGCTCCGCCTTGATCACCGGCCCGAGGCGCAGAGCACTGACCTGGTCCTTGTCCAGCACGTCGGCAGTCTTGACGATGCGCAACAGGCAGTGGCGCAGGCACGCCGAGCCTTGGTGCCGTCTGGGCGCGTCATGCTGCGTATCGTGCCAAGCCCCTCCGGCCAGGTTGCGCGGGGTGTCGAGCGGTTGTTGCGCGAAGAGGGTTTCTCGGCCATTTGGGTGCGGCCACTCCTCGGTGGCACGCTGATATGCGCCGAGCGGCCGGCGTCCCTCCACCTTGCGGCTGCATGAGGGGTGATCCATGGGCATTG
>JAFAHH010000180.1 GCA_019237355.1 Acetobacteraceae bacterium
AAAAGCGAAACCCTGGAGCGTTATGACCTCCGCCTGAGGTCATCATGCTCAAGAGTCGCAAGGCCAGTGGTCCCGCATCCACTCCAGGCGTATCTGATTTGGGTACGTCTCCGTGAAGATAGGTCCAATCCCGGTTTTTATCCCAACCGGGGTGGATGGGCAATGCAGCAGGTCAGGAAGAGCCCCCGATCTTGAAGAGCTTCGCCGCGTTCGCCCGGCCGATCTTCAGTCGGTCGGTCTCACTGATGCTCGCGAGGTCGAACCATGTCGCCGCGTCCTCGACTCGTTCGAAAGGGTAATCCGCCGAGAAGAGAATCCGGTCGGAGCTCACCTCAAGCATCGTGTCGATCAGCGTCTGAGTTCGGAAATTGCCGCTTGTCGTGAGAAAAAAGTTCTCTGACAGATAACGAGAGAATGGCTGCTTTGCTGGCAGCCCACGTGGCGCGGTTCGGAGGCGGTGGTCGATCCGCCAGATAAGAAACGGAAGCCCTTCCCCAAGGTGGCCAAGAATGACCGTGAGCCGCGGATGCTCGTCAAAAAGCCCGGTGCCCATAAGCCGCAGCGCGTGCGTCGCGGTCTCGACGTTAAAGGCCCAGGCCGAGCCGAGCAGCCACGGGTGTCCTTCGTAGATCCTAGATTGGGACGGCAGCGGGTCGCGGGGGTGAAGATAGAATGGAACGTCAAGGGTGGCGAACTCGGCCCAGAACGGCCGATAGCGCCGGTCGTCCAGGTAAACCGCGGTGTCCTCATCGCCGATCTGTGAGTAACCGTTTACAAGGGCGCCTACGAAACTCAGATCTCGAACGCAGCGGTACGCTTCCGTCGTGGCCTCGTCTGGTTCCTGCATCGGCAGGGCAGCAAATGCCCGGAATCTATCCCAGCGCTTTTGCACGTGCTCGGCCAGCAAATCGTTGGCCCGGCGAGCGACGTCTCGCGCCCGGTCCTTATCGGTGATGGCCTGGATCGCCGGCGAGTTCAGCGAAACGATCATATACTCCATCCCGTACTGGTCCATCTGCTTGAGCCGGACCTCGGCCATATCGAGCAGGCGCTTTCGCATGTCAGGCCAGACATCGGCCGTGAAGTAGACCTCCGAAAGAGCAAGCGTGTCTGGGTGAGCGAAATGTTCCTCAAGGCCGATTTTCCCGTCCATGATCGTCTCCTTTTGTTGTGGGGGTTGAATAAGCTCCGTTTTCGGGATGTCCTCCGGCTGCGCATGCCGATGAGGCCAGCGTGCTTGGTCTTTCGCGTCGGCTGTCGCCAAGCTGGCGACCGACATCATGCCATTAAAAGAATGCGCCTACGTGCGGGAGCTTAAGGAGGAATCGCCGGAAACCCAAATCGCGCTTCCAAACTGAAACTCTAGAGCATGATGGTTTCGACCTGAACTCACATGCAAGCTTCGCGTTGCCGTTCCTGCAAATTGCCACTGATATTTCGATCAGCGGCGGCAAAAGTGCTTGGGAACAAAACTGGGTCAGAGTGGCAGCCATTCCCGTTCTTCCGAGCTTCGGCTGAAGTCGAACCGGAGCAGACCGGGTTCGTAATGATGCGCTTCGCACGGCGGCGACCTCCGTGTCGGGGACCTCAGCATCCTTGGGCGGAGACGGTTATTTCCATTGTTCAGGCCGGGTTGAACGCGCTAGCCTGACCTGCCTTCCAAGGGTCGAAGAAAAAACCCGCTGGAACCGGTGGTTTCCGCCAGAGGAGCAGATCATGCAGCATGTCACGCGCCGCGCGGCTCTTACCGCCGCCCCAATCGCGTTGGCTGTTGGCGGGCAGCTTCTGGCCGCCCGTCCGGTCCGCGCGGCCAAGAGTTACGGCCCCGGGGTGACCGACAGCGAGATCAAGATCGGCAACACCGGCCCCTACAGCGGTCCACTGTCGAGCGCCAGCGTCATTCCGAGATCAATGGCCGCCTATTTCAAGATGATCAACGACCAGGGCGGCGTCAACGGACGTAAAATCAACTTCATCTCCTACGACGACGGCTATTCGCCGCCCAAGACGGTGGAGATGACGCGCAAGCTGATCGAGGGCGACAATGTCCTCTTCCTCTCGGGCGGAGTCGGGACGCCGACCAACAGCGCGATCTGGCGCTACACGAACGAGAAGAAAGTGCCGCAACTATTCCTCTCCAGCGGCGCGACCAAATGGGACGACGCGAAGGGTCATCCGTGGACGATGGGCTTCTACGTAAGCTATCAGATGGAAGGGCGCATCTATGCGGCCTACATCATGAGGCACAAGCCCGACGCCAAGATCGGCGTTCTCTACCAGAACGACGATTTCGGCAGGGATTATTTGAAAGGAGTGGTCGACGGGCTGGGCTCTATGGCGGCGTCGATGATCAAAGTCAAGGCGTCGTACGAGACCACGGACCCGACCGTCACTTCGCAGGTCATCGAAATGCAGGCCGCAGGTTGCGACGTCTGCATCAACGTGGCGATTCCCAAATTCGCCGCGCAAGCGATCCGCAAGACGGCCGAGGTCGGATGGAAGCCGCTGTACATCTTGAGCGGGATTAACGCCTCGGTAGGATCGACGTTGAAACCGGCAGGTCTCGAAAATGCCAAGGGTATCATTAGCGACACTTCCTTCAAGGACCCGACCGATCCCAAATGGAACGACGATGCTGGCTACAGGTGGTGGTCTGCCTTCATGGAGAAGTATTACCCGACGGGCGACCGTTCCCAGATAGAGAATATCTTTGGCCCGTCGGTTGCCGCGACGACGGTCCAGGTCCTCAAACAATGCGGCGACAACTTGACCCGTGAGAATGTGATGCGGGAGGCGGCGAACCTGCGTCACCTCGAATTACCGATGTTGTTGCCCGGCATCACGGTCGACACCAGCCCCACAGATTTCGCGCCGATCAAGCAAGTCCAGATGGAGCGCTTCGACGGCGAGCACTTCGTCCCGTTCGGCCCGATCCTGAGCGGCACGATCGGCTAACCGGTAGACTGACTGGCGCCCTGCGCAGGCCAGCGGTCGCCACTACTTGCCGAAAGACGGAGTTCAGGGCCTTATGTATCGCGCAACAATCAGGCTTCCGACCATCCGGCGCCATCGCATTGAAGAGGCCAACAAGAGCGCCCACGTTGCGAGCGCGCATTTTGCTGCGGGCCCCTGGGGTCAACCCAGCAGCAGGAGCCCCGCCCCGTAGATCAGGCCTGCCACGACAAACGTAAACACAGTCACGCCCATAACACGCTGGATGCCGATGCCGGCCATCGCCACAACGGGCAAGGCCCAGAAGGGCTGCAGCATATTGGCGACCTGCTCGCCCATCGCAACTGCCATGGCCGAGGCGGGCAACGAGGAATGGAGTTGCACCGCGGCGGGGACCACGAACGGCCCCTGCACCGCCCAGTGCCCGCCGCCGCTGGGCACGAAGAACGTAATAATCAACGAGCAGATGTAGCTCCAGAACGGCAGTGTGTGCGCGCTGGAGATGGCGACGAACACCTTGCTGATCACATCGGCGAGCCCGGTGTAATGCATGATTCCCATGATGCCCCCGTAAAACGGGTATTGCAGCATCATGCTGCCCGTCTGCTTCGCCGCATTCTTCATCGCATTGCCATAAGCGACGGGCGTGCCATGCAGCGCGATGCCCGCGATTAGGAAAACCAGTATGATCATGTTCACGTCGAAGGAGAACTTGCCTTGGACGTAGAGCAGGATGACGACCGCGATTCCGAAGGCGAGCAGGAACAGGTTGAACAACGGCGAGCGGTCCATCCGGCGTGCGGGCGAGTTGGACAGCGGCTCCGGCGGAGGTGGCAGCTCGGGCTGCGGCACGTATGGCTGTACATCACTACCATGCGGGCGGATGGCGATGAATACCAGCGGCATGACCAGGATCACGATCAGCGTCGGGACCCAATTAAAGCTAGCGAACACAGTGTCGGAAATCGGCAGCAACTGGCCGGTATGCTTCTCGACAATATTGAGCGTGTTGCCGTGCGAGGCCTGAGTGATGGCAATCGAACTCGATACGCCGCTCGCCCAGACGACAAATCCGGAATACGCTGCGGCCACGACCCAGCCAAAATCGATGCCTTTCACGGAGCGGGCGACCTCGCGCGCCAGGATGGCGGAGACAACCAGGCCGAAGCCCCAGTTGAGGAGTGAGGCGAACGCCGCGACCAGAAAGGTCAGAACGATGGCGCCGTTCTCGGTTTTAGCCAGCGACACGAGCCAGCGCAGGAATCGTGAGATCGCCGGCGCGTGCGCCAGCGCGTGACCTGTCGCCAGGATCAGGATCATCTGGAACGCGAAGGTCAGGATCTCGAAGATGCCCCGATACCAGCTCCCGATTACGTTCGGCAGCGAGCCTTCGGGAGCGACCACCAGCGCCAAGACCACGGTGATGATTGTCAGCCCGATCGCCAGCACGAAGGGGTCAGGCATGTAACGCTCGAAGAGAGAAACGAATAGAGGCGCAAGCGCTTTGAGTCCGCCGCGACGCGGCGCTTGAGGAAAAGCCGTCGTGCTCACTTGTTCGTTCCCCCGTGGCGTTCCGGACGCCGGTTTCGCTGCTTTACCCCCGAGATTCCCAGCGCAGGCATGTCAGCTTTACCTCCGCGCGCCAGATCAACTACGTACAGCCAGGGACGGAGTTCGGTTGGCCGCCAAATTAAAACGGGCGCAGTCGGACGGTTGGGGGCGCCTAGCTGACTTCGGGCGATGGGAGTTGTGGATCGCAGCCTTCGGTTTTACTCACCAACGCCGCAACCGTATCCCGAAGCCTGTGTAGCGCCATGCCGAGCTCTTTAGCACCCGAGGCCCCCCGGGCCGGAACATTATCCTGCATCAGCAGGTCCACCTGAGCCGTTGTGAGCGGGGCCCGGGGTAAATACTCCAAAACCCGCGCGAGCGGACGGGCTATTCCGAACGGTATCGCAAGGAAAGTCCGGCGCCGCCCCATCTGGGCCAGGATCATCTCGATAAGTTCGCGTAAGCTGTAGATCTCTGGCCCGCCCAGTTCGTAAGCCTGTCCACGCCTTTGAGGATCGGTCAGGCATAGGCGCACCGCCTCTGCGACATCCGCAACATGAATTGGCTGCATCCTGGTCACACCACCCCCGATCAGGGGGACAACCGGCGTCGATTTTCCAATTGCCATCAGAGTGCGAAGAAAGGCATCGTCAGGACCGAACATGACGCTCGGCCGCAGGATGGTTGCTGATGAAAATGCCTCTCTGACGACCTGCTCACCCTCGCCGCGGGCGCGGATATACGGCGAGGACGAGCGAGGATCAGCCCCGATCCCCGAAATATGAACGAGCTGCGTTATACCCAGCCTGGCGCAGCAATGGGCCACGTTCAAAGCGCCTTGGACATGCACCGACCTGTAAGTTAAGCCCGCCCTTTCCATGTACAACGAAACTGCATTGACCACGGCGGCGGCGCCCGCGACGGCGGAAGCTACGGTTGTATCATCGCGAATATCGGCGGCTACCGGATCGCTCTGGTGGCGCGCCTTGGCACCCTCCGGATGGCGCACAGCAATGCGAACCGTATCGCCCTCACGCGTGAGGCGCTCCACGATTTGGCGACCGAGAAACCCTGTCCCGCCAAATACCGTTACAAGCCTTGCCATACCAAAACTCCCCTCCCTGCTTTAACCGCTGCCCTGCTGCGTAGGAGAACCAAATGAGGCGCGAGCAGGTCCAGGCGGTTAGCTTGATAGGAAATGTCGCGCTGGGAGAAGACGGCCGGCCGACCGTGCATCCTCACATCGCGAAGTGGGAACCCGGGTCCGCCTCAAGCCATCGCGCTCTGATGTTGCCGGTCTGACCCTGGCTCTCTAGCCTGGCTTTACAGTACTAGGAGGAAGCCATGGCGGATCGGCCAGAGTATAACACAGAACTGTTCAGGCAGGGCCTAGAAGTGCGCCGTGCGGTACTGGGCGCTGAGTATGTTGATGGGTCCCTCGCCCGCGCTGACGATTTTATGGCCGCCTTCCAGAAGCTCACCACCGAGTTTGCCTGGGGCGCGATCTGGACCCGGCCGGGTCTGCCGCGCAAGACACGCAGCATGCTGAATCTGGCGATGCTTACCGCGCTGAACCGCCCAGCCGAGCTACGCCTGCACCTTAAAGGGGCGCTCACCAACGGCGTGACGCGAGACGAGATCAGGGAAATCCTGCTGCAGACGGGAGCCTATTGCGGCATTCCGGCATGCTTGGACGCGTTCAAGGTGGCCTCTGAGGTATTCCGGGAGATCGATGCCGCCGCGGCCAAGGCGACCGAGTGATGAAGGCGGCAATCGGGTTCGTTGGTATCGGCAATATGGGCTGGCCCATGGCGGCCAATCTGGTGCGCGCTGGGTTTGCCGTCCGGGTCTATGATGCCGCGCCCGCGCGGGCGCAGAGTTTCGTGCAGCAGGAGGGTGGCGCTGCCGCCTCCGGGTTGCGGGACCTGGCAGAACGCAGTGATGCCATCATTACCATGTTGCCCAATAGCGCCGTCGTCGCGCGCGTGCTCGAGGAGGGGGAAGATAATATCTTCGCCGGATTGCGGCCCCGGACGGTGGTGATTGAAATGAGTTCCGGGACGCCGGCGGCAACCCAGCGCCTGGCGGAACGAGTAGCCGCTTTGGGCGGCATCTTGGTCGATGCGCCGGTATCGGGTGGTGTGCCGCGAGCGCGTTCCGGCGAGCTTGCCATCATGGCGGGCGGTGAGGCCGCGGCGATCGACCGTGTGCTGCCCGTTCTGCAGGCGATGGGGTCATCGGTATTGCGCACCGGGGCTGTTGGCTCCGCGCATGCGATGAAGGCGCTCAACAATTTGGTTTCGGCCGGTGGATTTTTGATCGGGGTCGAGGCGCTGATTATTGGACAGCGGTTCGGGCTTGATCCGGCAGTTATGGTGGATGTGCTGAATGCCTCGACGGGCATGAACAATTCAACGCAGAAGAAATTCAAGCAATTCGTCTTATCGCGTCGTTTCGATTCGGGGTTTGGGCTGGATTTGATGGTGAAGGATTTGTCGATCGCGCTCGAAGTGGGGCGGGAAGGCGGTGTCGCCACGCCGTTTGCCGCGCCGTGCCGGGAGTTGTGGGCGAGCGCTGCTGCAGTGCTCGGGCCGGGTGCGGATCACACGGCAATGGCGCGATTCTCGGAGATGTTGGCGGGAGGCGAAACCCAATCCGTGAGTTAGCTCCGGCGCGATCTGCCCGGTCCCGCCGTTTCTCAACCATCAAGCGGGCGCAGTTCGCCCAGCACCGTGGGGAGTAACTCCGATACCGTGGGATGGATGTGCATCGCGCGCTGCATGACCGTGTACGGCGCCTTCGCGTACATGAGATCGAGGATACAGTGGATCACCTCATCACCGCCGGGGCCTAGAATCGAGGCCCCAAGTATCTCCTTCGTATCCGCATCGGCGATCACCTTCATGAACCCTTGAGTCTCACCCTTCTCCACGGCCCGCGCTACTCGTGTCATGGGGCGCTGCCCGACCAGCACATGTTTGCCCGCTTTAAGCGCCTGTGCAGCCGTCAAGCCAGCTCTCCCGAGGGGCGGATCGATGAATAGAGCATAAGCGGTAATCCGGTCGCTCAAGCGGCGCCGATCGCCATCCAGCAGGTTAGCCGCGACGATTTCG
>JAFAHH010000493.1 GCA_019237355.1 Acetobacteraceae bacterium
CCGGGTTCACGGGCCCCGAGGGCGAAACTATCGAATGCCTATACCAACCGGCGCCCGATCTACTTCCGTCACCCGATCTGCCCGGTAACCCCACTGCCCTGACCTGGGCCGCAAGGCTCCCGGGTCCGCTCTTTCTCGCGCTGGCTGACCTGCTGCGTGACGCGCAACAGCCCAGCACGACACAGCCTTCAGGAAGCGCCAGTCCTGAAAAGAAAAGCGCCGCCGCTCTTGCCGGAGCAGCGGCGCCCTTCGGTCGGTCCGACAACGAGTCCACCCTTGAGTTAGACCACGCGCGCGAAACCGTGCCTGACAACACGGACACTAGCGCGCGCGCACGGTCCCGCTCAAGCGTTCGAGTCGGACCGGCCCCTCCCCCGAAACCGACAGGAGAGCGCCGTGCCCGCAAAACGCGACGACCAATTCATCCCGCTGACGCAAACTGCGCGTGAGCTGCAGGCCCTAACCGGCCAGAAGGCCGTTCCCGGCTACAACAAGCTGGCCCAGTGACCACGAAGCTGTGCGAAATGGCCATCTGGCCTTTCAGTTCCGCAGTTGTTCGACGTTCAACTCGCGCCAGAGCCAGGTGAAATCGTAGGTCGCCATTGGGTCGTTCCGGTCGCCCGCATGTCGCGAGCGGTTCTCGAGATGTTTCAGCCACGCCGCTATCTTTTCGCGTCCACGAGCGCTGCGCGAAGCCGCGCGGGGTGAGATGTCGCCCAGCATGCCGACCGGTTCATCGAGCAGAGCCTTATATTGCTTGTCGAGCATGGTGTGCACGAGCTGAGCCTGCACCTCAGGGGGGATATCCGCGGCGGATGCGCGGTCTTCGCGGGGCGTGCAGCCTTCATCTGCTCTACGGTTTGGATTTCCGTTAGTGGCGTGCCGACCAGGCCGGCAAGGGCGGCTGCCAGCATGGCCCGGCCCCGGTCAGCGCGAGCCGCAGAGTTGACGCTGAGTGCGACGCCGCGCTCCTTCAGCTCCACATTGCCGAGCACGACGGTTCCGTCCTGCATCGTGACGTTCCAAACGAGAGCTCCTTCGCTGTTGGCGGCCGCGCGACCGGACGCGGCTCCGCCGAGCCAGTTCCAAAAGGTCGGGTTTTCCTGGTGAAGTTGCGGTAACGGGCTCAGCCGGCGCAGGACTTCTTCCCTTGCAATACCCGGCGCCAGCGGAAAGGTTACGGTATGGAAAACGATTTCGTCACCGTCGCCGTTGTGCAGAATTGGCTGATTGATACCCAACGCCCGCGGGAGGACATCGAATAACCATGTGGTCGTGAACAGCGGCGCTGCACGCCGCAACTTCTGATCGGCAGCCGTCCGTCCTCCGGGGGCGCCGCGCGATGGCTTGCTACGCCGACCGTTTTTTGTCCGTCGATCTCGCAGCTGCGCGATCAGAGTCTGTGAGCCCTCTAGTGTGAAGGCCAGAACCCCACCTGCGAGAATCATCTTCTCGCCCTGGGGGACGATGCGTGCCGCGATCCTGTCCCAGAGCTTCAAGGTCCGCGTTGCTGTGTGTTCGCTAACCAGCACCGGGTCTCCGCCGCGGATGAGATCGCGCGCACGGAATGATTGGCCGGGTATAAGATCACTCACTTCGTAGAGGCTCATGACCGAGGTCTGCAGGGCCATCATGTAGCTCCGTGCAGCGACGCGCTCCTTCCAGCCCCGTCGTCGCAGATAGGCCTCCACAGGGTTTTGCTCGCCGGGCCCAAATCGCCGGGTCAGGAAATCCTCGAACGCACACCCCCAGAGCGTCATACCCCAGCTGCCGCCAAGGGCCTCATCGATCTCGCCGAACTCCAGGCCGAATGCCTCCATTGTCGGTCCGAAATGCTCTTCCATCACCTCCTCGAGGTGCGACCGCCACTCTTCGCGGGTCAGCCATTTCACGAGATCGCTTAGATCGTGAGCCGGGCGCATGGCTGTCGCTCCCCCTCTGAAGTGTGCATCGGTGGCAGAACGGCTTCATCGCCATAACCCTTCAAACCGGGTGGCGGCGGTTCTGGTGTAGTGCACGGTGTGCTTGGGGTCCCGGTGACCGAGATAGTCCTGGATTAGACGCAAATCGTAGCCGCGGTTAGCGAGATAAAAGCCGCAGGAATGGCGCAGCATATGCGGCCGGACAGGCGCCAGCCCGGCACGCGCAGCCCCGGCGGCGATGAGGTAGTTCACGGATTGGCGGGTGAGCGGCTGGCCACGCTCGGAGATGAATAACCAGGGCAGCGCGTCCGCACGGCTGCTGAGATAGCGCTTGATCGCACGCAGCTCGTCGCCCGCGATCGGCTGTTCGACTGAGAGGCCATTCTTGAGCCGCCGCACCCACAATCGCGCTTGATCAATATCGATCTCGTTTCGCCGCAGGTTGACCGCCTCGCTGACGCGCAGTCCATGGCGATAGGTCATCAACGCGAGGAGATGATCACGGAGGCCATGCCGCCCGGCCTTCATTGCCTCCAGCAACGCCTCAACCTCGCTGACAGTCAGAAAATCCTTGAACCGCTCATGCCCGTCGGCAGCGGCGACCATTCCACTTTTGACATTTCGCCGCTTGGAGAACCCCGTGCTGGCATGGCAGCAAATCCCTGATGGTGCGCCACATAGGGTAAGCCCACTTTTAACAAAATGCACGTTTCGTCAAAAGTCCGGCCGTCATGCTCCGGCCAGGACATCCAGGTCGAGCCGCTGCTCCATATCGAGGTCAAACGCGCCGTACGGGCTGACATGACCCCACACGAGCGGCGTCAGGCCGCGGACATCCGCTGGCGTCATACGCGCCATCCACGCGGGCTCAGCCAGCACCCGCTGCAGCATCAGTGTGTTGACGTAAACCAGGCAGGATTGCAGCAGGTGAAGCGCGTGCACCGCCGCCTCCTGATCGTCGAGCCGGTTGCTGGCGACC
>JAFAHH010000559.1 GCA_019237355.1 Acetobacteraceae bacterium
AGAGCATGTTTGTTTTTAGCAGAAACAAACATGCTCTAGCGAGTCTTGTTCGAGAGCACGATTCACGCTTTCCGACGTTTCCGCCTCAAGCGATCGTGCTCTAGAGCGGGTTCCAGTCAGGTGGAACCCGTTCTAGGTTTGTTTGGCGAGCTGGGGGACGGGGGCGGTCCCGGTGGGTGCTTCGCGCTGCAGCTCCGGCTGGCCGCTCCGCGGGCAGGAGGGGCCGCCAACCGGGCGCTGGCCGCGTTTCCTCGCCGATGGCGGTGAAGCTCTCGTCTGTGTTGTCACTCCGCATGGCGGGCGATGCGCTTAAACTCCTGAATTGGCGAAGAAGTTCTCGATCAAATGAAAGCGCGATTCAGACTTTCCGGCGATTCCGCCTCAAGCCACGACGCTCTAAAAAATAGGAATGGCCGGAGCCGAACTCATGTAATGGATGCCCGTGCTTGCCACGGGCATCCAGGTTTCCTATCGCCCCTGCTGGATCGCGGAAAGCAGCCAACGCCCCCCCCGGCTCCGGAGAAAAGTCCAGAGTTCGGTGGCAGTGACCGGCCGGGTGGGATCGCCCTCCACCACCCGCCCCGAAGCGTCGCGCGTTACGTCAACCATCGAGAACTGCATCGCCACCGTCGCGTATTCGCGGTCGCCCTCTCTCCAGGCCTCGCTTAGATCGCCCTTGAGCAGCCGCACGTCACTGACGGTGTTGTAAAGCCCGCGGCTGCTGAGCTCGGCCAATTGCTCGTTGAAGTAGCTCACCATCTCCGGGGTAGCGAGGCGTTGCAGCCCGCCGATGTCCCGCGCCGACCAGGCCGTCTGAATATCCTTGAGCGCCTGCTCGAAGGCAGCGTAATCGGCGGGGCCGATCGCGACGGGAGCAGCCGCCGGACCCGCGCCTCCTCCCCTGGCCGGGTAGGGCGGTGCAGAAGCCGAGCGGGCGAACAGGTTCGGCCAACCCGCATAAGCGGGCTGGCTGCTGCCGCGGAACCGGCGCATGAGCCAGCGAACGACCAGGACGATCAGCAAAATCTGCAGCAGGAATCCGAGGAAGCTGCCCAAGCCGCTGATGCCGCCGAAGAACCCATGGCCCAGCAACAACCCTCCGAGCCCAGCGCCGATAAGCCCGCCCAGCAGCCCCGAAGTAAATGCGGACCGCGGCTGATAGCCCGGCGCGCCCATAAAGCCCGGTGAACCATAAGTGGGCGCGCTACGAGGGGTGATGCTGCGCTGCATGGGCGCGGCGAATGGCGCGGTGTTGGTCGGCGGCGGGGCAGACCAGGTCCGGCTCCCACGGCTACCCATGGAGCCTCCGCCGCCGGCGCGAGCATCAGCGAGACTCGGCGTAAGGGCCAACGCCAAAGCGGCTAACACGGCGATCAGGACCGAGGTGCGGCGCATTGGTGCTCGCCTTTCTGTGAACAGGACGAGAATATGGGGAGGGGCCGCTTATTGGAAAGGCCCACGAGACCCCAAGACCTCTAGGGTTGACCCTGGAGCCGCTGGGGCGCGATGGCTTGAGCCTCCCACCGGCTTCGCCGGCACCGAATAGCGAAACGGGTGGGCGCATCGTATGCTCACGAGCATCATCGGCGCAAAGGCCGGTTTTCGCCTTGGTGCAGCAAGCCCGCGCTTGAGTCGGACCCGGAATCCTTGAGCACCCCGAATTGCGCGGCGGGTCCGTTCGCCCCGCGGGCGCTGTTGTTAGATTTTGTACCGGCTGCGCCGACCCGGGCGGCGTCTTCTGGCCGCAGGCGTAACCGAAAGGTCTTTCTCAACCGAAAGTGTCTTCTTGACAACTGAAGGGATTTGTGTTCTTCATTTGTTCAATGTCCCTGGCCCCCCCTCACCCCGCAACAAGCCTATCGCACCGGCTGGGCCTGACCCTCGCCGGGCTGTGCGAGGCGCTGGCGGCGCGCATGGCCAAGGACCGAACGAATGTGCCGCTGCTCTTTTTGGCCTGGACGCGGCTGCGCCGCCTGGCGGTGCGGTTTGAGGCGCTGTTCGCGGATTTCCGCGCCGGGCGGCTTTCTCCGGCGCCATCCGTCCGCGGTGCGGCTGAGACCTTGCCGCAACTGCCCGGCTTGCCGGGCTTGGCCCCGCCGTTCCGGGCGCCGCGCGACTTTGGCTGGCTGCTCCGGCTGGCGCCGGAGTCGGCGGCCTTTGCTGGACAGGTGGAACACCTGCTCGGTGATCCGGAGATGAAGGCGCTGCTGGCGGGGTCGCCTCAGGCGGGCCGTATGCTGGGCCCGTTGTGCCGGATGCTCGGTATTGAGGCCGGGCTGGAGCTTTTACCGCGCCGACGCAGGGTGCGTGCCTCGCCTGCGGACGAGGTCAGCCTTGGCGATGCAGCAGCAGCCGCCCCGGTCGCACCGGATGCGCTGGATGGGGGCCCGGGATTGGGGTCCCGATCGTGGCCCGCGGAACTGGGGCTGCTCGTCGGGACTTCGGAGAACGCCGGGGCTGACCCGCCGCCGGCTGTGTCCTGGCGCCGAGCTGAACCGGGCTGAGCGGCCCGCGCCGGGGCGCGCCCACGATGTTACGACTACGAAACCATGGGCGAAGGATCAAAGCGGGTGGCAGTCATGCTATCCCGCCGGCGTCTTCTGGCGACCCAATGTGTGGTTCACTTTGTCTAGCAGTTTGCTGAAAAAGGAAGGCCAGGGCCCTGCCCTGGACTCGCTGGGGCCGAAAGGCCCCAGACCCCACCCACTAAGTGATTGGATTGCAAAGGCTCTGCCTTTGCTGGGATCCAGGGGCAAAGCCCCTGGCCTTCTTTCGTTGCTTTACGAACGACCGACTTCAGCGTTTTTCAGCAGACTGCTAGCCCCCGGCCAATGGAGAATCCCGGTAATGGGCGAGCAGATCGGCTGGATCCTCGTAGATTGCGACGCACCCGGCGCGGCGTAGGTCGGCCTCGGCGAAACCGCCGCAAAGCAAGCCGATTGTAACCAGACCGAGTTTTCCCGCTGCATCGGCATCATAGGGACTATCGCCCACCACCATCACCTCCGGCTCGGGCAGGCCGATCTTTTCCAGTGCAGCAGCAAAAATATCTGGATGCGGCTTCGATCTTTCCACGTCATCCGAGGATGTTTCAGCGGAAAGAAGATCGCCGATATGGGCCTTCTGTTTGTAAGTCTCAAGCTCGTCGCCCTTGGCCGAAGATGCGAGCGCAATCTTCAAGCCCTCAGCGGCGACTCGTTCGAAAAGCCCCCGCACTTGCGGGAATGCCTGCAGGCCGGGTAGGTATTCGCGCTTGAACAGGTCAGCGCGAAAATCGTCGAGCTGCTTTCCGAATCGCTCCAGCTCATCGTCTGAAAGGAACACCGGCATGAGCTGATCGCCGCCCTTGCCGATCTGAGCACGGACCGCGGCGAAATCGATGTCGTATCCGAAATGTGCGAATGCGCGATGCCAGGCATGCGCGTGGGCATCGACCGAATCAATCAGAGTCCCATCGATATCGAAAATCACGCCCCTTCGCACGGTCAGGTTCCTGGTTATTCGGCTGCGACTCGTTGCGGCTCAACCATCTCAGCGGCGGACTGCAGATCAACCGAGAGCACGCGAGAGATGCCGCGCTCCTGCATGGTAACACCGTAAAGCCGGTCCATTCGCGCCATGGTTAGCGGATGGTGCGTTACCACAATGAAGCGCGTCTCGATTTCTCGCACCATATCCTCGAGTAGATTACAAAACCTCTCGACGTTCGCGTCGTCGAGCGGGGCATCCACCTCATCAAGCACGCAGACCGGGGCCGGGTTGCAGCGAAACACCGCAAAGATAAGCGATAACGCCGTTAAAGCCTGCTCGCCCCCGGAAAGCAGCGAAAGGGTCGCGAGCTTCTTGCCCGGAGGTTGGGCATAAATTTCGAGGCCCGCTTCCAGCGGATCATCGGAACCCACCAACGCCAGATGCGCCCGGCCGCCGCCGAACATACGGGTAAACAAGGCCTGGAAATGGCGGTCGATTTGCTCGAACACTGTGCTCAAGCGCTCGCGCCCTTCGCGGTTGAGATGCCCAATCGAGCCGCGCAGCTTGCCGATCGCCGCGGACAACTCATCGCGCTCGGCCACGATACCGGCGATCTGGGTTTCGACAGCCTCGGCCTCGGTCTCGGCCCGCAGATTAACCGGGCCCATTTCCTCGCGTTCCTTTTGCAGGCGCTCGAGGCGCTTGCGGGCTTTTTCTTCGATTTCTGGCGTGAGTTCGGCTGGGGGATCGGGCATGGCCGGGTTCACACCCAGGCGCTCGAGGATGCGCTCCGCGACGACGCCCCAGGCGTGCTCGGCCTGCTCGGCCGCCCCTTCGGCGCGGACGGCCGATTCGCGGGCGGCCGCGAGTCGCTGCTCGGCGCTGCGCGCGGCACGGTCGGCTTGGGTGGAGGCGGAAATCGCCTCGGCCAAAGCGTCGCCCGCGCAACGATGTGCGGCCTCCGCAGCCTCGAGCACATCGAGAGCCTGCGCGCGCCGGGTCGCGATCTCCGCGGGGGCCGCTTCCAGCGACGCATGCTCTGCCCGGGCTCCGGCGATCCGTTCCGAGAGCTCGGCGACGCGGGCTTCAGCGGCACGGGCGCGCTCCGCCCAGTCCTGGCGCTCCCTGGCGATAGTCTCCCGGCGTTCCGAGCGGGTTCTGTGTTCGCGAAGCAGCGCCTCGGTGCGCGTTCGCGCCCGGGTTTCTTCTGACCGGGCGGAAGCGAGGGCGGCGCGCGCGTGCTCGACCGCGTTCCTCAGCGCGCCAAGATCCGGAAGTTCTGAGTGGGCTTGCCGCGCACGGCCCAGCACCGCCTCGGCATCGCTGTATTCCGCCTGCAATCGCCCAAGCTGGTCCTCGATGGCGGCCAATTTGGCAGCGCTCGCAGCCGCTTGAGTACGGAGCTGCGCGGCCGCGGCACGGGCGCGTTCCAGCTCCTGCTCGGCTTCGCGCTGGGTCGTGCGGGCTTGGTTCTCGGCGGTGATGGCGGCCTTCTCAGCGGCCTCGGCTTCACGTCTCGCGGCCTCGGCCAATCCGGCTTCGCTTTCGGCTTGGGTAAGCTGCCCCCGAAGTTCGCGCAGGCGGTTTCGCTGCTGCAGCCGTACCGCGGCTTGGGTCGGGGCACCGGCACGGATTGTATAGCCATCCCAGCGCCAAACCGCACCTTGGAGCGTGACGAGGGTCTGACCCGGCGATAGGTTCGGCTGATACGCGTCACCCGTTTCCTGATCCGGCACAAGTCCGATGTTCGAGAGCGCCCGCAACAGGGCGGGAGGCGCTTGCACTTGCCCGTCTAGCGCGGTTGCTCCGGAGGGCAATCCCGGATTTTCTTCAAACGCCGGAAGCTCGCGCCAGTGCCGGGCGGCATTGCGATCCCCGGCCGAGGTGAGTTCTTCCCCAATTGCCGCACCCAGTGCGGCTTCGAACCCGGGCGGCACGTTGAGCGAGTCCACCATCGGTGGCCAGCGCTCGCCATCCTTCACCGCGAGCACTTCGGAAAGGGCTCGCGCTTCCGCGGCAAGCTTTGCGCGGTCGCTCTCGGCCGCCGCGTGCCGCTGCCGCGTGGCAGTGAGCTCAGCATGAGCCTGTTGCCTTCCGTGCTCCGCTCGTTCAAGCCCTGCGCGGGCCGCGGCGAGAGCGGCTTCGAGCCGCTGCTGCGCCGCAACCGCTGCTTCTAGCCGGGCCGGGTCCGTCGCCTGGGCACGCGCACGCTCATGTTCGGTCCTGGCGGCCACCAGATGGGAGTCAAGCCTCCTGAACCGCTGCTCGGCTTGGACCAACTCGTTTTGGACAGCCTGAACCCGTGCGCCTGCGTTGGCCGCCGCCTCGGTCGCGTGGTTGGCTTCTGCTTCGGCCTGTCGCACGGCCTCGGCGGCTTCGATTAGCCCCCGGTTGGCGGCCGAAGCTGCTTCCGCATATCCCGCGTCGGTTTTGGCAAGGTCAGCGTCCTCGGCCGCGAGGCGGGCTTCGGCGGCTGCTGCATCGCCGCTGAGCTGCTGCGCATGGGCGAAGTCGCGGTCAAGCTGCTGCAGCCGCTGGACGGCGGCCCGGAGCGCGTCCTGCGCCCGCTGCTCTTCCGCCGCGATTTGCTCCTGGGCAATCCGGGAGCGCTCCAGCGCCGTCCGTGCCTCGGCTTCGGCGCTGCGGAGCGGCGGCAAACGGGCAGCCGCTTCGGCAGCCGCGGCCGTAGCCGCCGTTGCAGTTTCCGTAACGTTGGCGACCTGCGCGCGTGCTTCGTGCAAAGCCGCCTGGGTTTGTTGGCGCGCCGCCTCAACCCGGGCGCGCTGGATCGCGAGCAGCTCCGCCTCGGCTTGCCGAATGGCGCCGGAAATGTTCCGGTAACGGTTTGCCTGCCGTGCCTGGCGTTTGAGCGACTGCAGTTGAGACTCGAGCTGGCCGCGCAAGTCTTCGGCACGCTCGAGATTGGCCTCGGCCGCGCGCAACTTGAGCTCCGCCTCGTGGCGACGTGCATGCAGGCCGGTGATGCCGGCGGCCTCTTCCAGCAGCGAGCGCCGCGAATCAGGCCGCGCATTGACGATGCTGGCGACCCGGCCCTGGCCAACCATGGCCGAGGATTGCGGGCCGCTGGCAAGGTCGGCGAATAGGGTCTGCACGTCGCGGGCGCGGATTTCCCGCCCGTTTACTCGATACATGCTGCCTGAGCCGCGTTCGATCCGGCGGCTGATCTCGAGTTCTGGCTCGGCCTGGAAAGGTGCGGGGGCAAGCCCTTCCGTTCCCTCCAGGTTCACAACCACCTCAGCGATATTACGCGAAGCACGAGCGGTGGTGCCCGCGAAGATGACGTCGTCCATTTCGCCGCCGCGGAGGCTCTTGGCGCTCGTTTCGCCCATCGCCCAGCGGAGAGCTTCCACCACATTGGATTTGCCGCAGCCATTCGGGCCGACGATGCCAGTAAGGCCGGGGAGAAGTTCTAGCGTGACCGGCTCGGCGAAACTCTTAAAGCCGGCGATACGTAAGCGCGCGAAACGTACCGGCAAACAGTTCTCCTCCGGCTGGAAGCAGCCTACGTTGTCGCGACGAGCTGTTCGAACCCTTTGAAGTCCATCTCGCCCGCGTGTTTGTGGCCGTTAACGATGAAGGTTGGAGTCGAGTCGACCCCATACTTCTTCTCGCCCTCTTCCCGCTCTTGCATGACAAAGGCCCGCAGCGATTCGTCATTGATCGTGGAGTCGAAGGTCTTGCGGTTCATGCCGGCGAGGCTGCCCATCTTCCACAGCTCTTCGGTGCTATTGACCCCGCGGGCAAAGGCCCAGCGATCCTGGTTGGCGAACAGGGCCGAAATGAAGGGTTCATACCGCTCAGGCGGCAGAGCGCGGGCCACCATCGCGGCCGTCAGCGCCACCTGATCGAGCGGGTAATCCTTGTACACCATGCGCAGCTTGCCAGGCTCGATTAGCTTGGAGCGCACCTCCGGCATGGTTTCCCGCGAAAACGCGGCGCAGTGAGTGCAGGTAAGCGAGAAGTACTCAATCGCAGTGACCGGCGCGCTCGGGTTGCCGGCGGACCGCTCCGTGGTCCGATAGTCTTCCCCACGGGCCACACCCGGCAGCGCGCCGCAGCACGCGGACGCGACCAGGAGGTTACGTCGAGAAATCTTCATAAGCACCTCTATTTGTAAGATTTACCTCTTGGCCGGCGAATATGTCGAGAGTGCCGCCCGTCCCAATGATGCCAACGCGTCGCGAAGCTCGCCGCGTGGCATGGAAGCAACGGCCCGCTCCGCTGCTTCGTGATTCTCTGCCCGGAGCTGGGGCGGGGATGGGGCTTGCTTAGGCCGATGATCCTGCATGAACCGAAGGCGCTGGACCACATCCCGGCCGAGATGAGCGTTGATCCGCGCAAGCAGCCCAGCACTGAGATGCTGCAGTTCCATCGCGGTCGGGCCTTCGCAGGAAATCGTGAGCGTGCCGGCTCGGAGTCCACTCGGAATGGCCTCGGCAGCTAGCTCGGGGCCAACGATGAGGTCCCAATCCAGCACGATCTGCGCCGTAGCAGGCGAGCGGCGCCTGAATGCCGGCCGGGTGATAGCGGGGAGCAAACGACCAACTTGGCGCGGTCCGTAGACGTGCCGGGCGCCAGTCCGGGTCTCCGCAGTGTCTTCCATTTACTTCTGCCGCATCAACGCTGTTCGCCTGATATCGTCACCCTGCGGAACTTGTATTGGCGCGCCGTCCGCCGCAAGGCACCGGGGCGGGCGTTTGACTGGCGGCTCGCCCGATCCCGCTCGAGTGGATGCACAAGGGATTCACGAACGGGCCAAGGTGCTCGCTCAGGCGGGATACATGCCCTTACAGTATGGCAGTGGCCGCAGCCTCGATGGCCTCCTCAGCAGCCTCTTCCGCTGCTTTCTCAACGCCCTCCTCCAGAACTGTTACGATCTCGGCTGCCAAGCTCGCGCGCCCGGCGGAGCGCAGGATTGGGTGCGCCGCCTCACCGCTGACCGGAGACCCCGAGAACTCCTCGAGTGCCCGGATGATCCTCTTCCGGGTGGCAGCCGTTCCGTCGTGATGGACAATTAGGCTTCCGGTAATTGGATTCGCTGCGGCTGAGATCACTCCCATCAGAGAGGCAACCTGAGCTACGAGAGCTTCGCTGGCTAGCGGGCGGCCTTTTAGAATTGCTCCAACGAAACGAAGCCTGCCTGGAATTTCATGAGCGACCGAGAAGACCGGTTCGGGCGGCGCCCACACCAGGCCGGAGTCGAACCCGCCGCGCTCCTCGAGCAACGCAAGGCGTTTAGCCTCGATTTGATCACGGGGGAGTCCCTCGCGAGCGGCTCGGGCCAGCAGGACCTCAATGAGGTTGGCGTAATCAGCCGCTTCGGCGCCGCCAGCCAGTATGTTTGTTAATTCTTGATCAAGCCGCGCGTCCAAAAGCTCAGCCAGCCGCGCCGGATCGGTTTCCTTCCGGAGGCCGCCCGCTAGGACCTGCTCCTCGAGCCGGTCGCGAATAAGCTTTTCACCAATCACAGGCTCTGTGAAACCCATTGCCGCCCTACCTTGTCAGGACGAGCTCTCGCCATGCACTTGCTTGGCTGCAAGCGCAAGTCATGTCGCTCGTCTGCCGATGGTGCCGACCTGGTGATTAGAGCCGATGGCTTCAGGTCCAGCCCCCACGCTTTGCCAATCGCTGAATGACAAGGTCCGGGCCGCGTTCCGAGCGCCTTGGTGCCTTCCTGAATCACGCACGCTAAAAATGTGAAGCGTGGGGGAACTTGCACCCTCAGGTCAGGCATGTCCAGTTTGGTCACGCATCCGATTGAGATCAGTTGTGGCCGCGGTCGGCGGGTCACTTAACTTCAGCAATACGGGTAGCTAGGGCGAGCCGTGTTTGGCGCTGCCCGCCGGCATCAGGCACCCTAGACTAGGAGTCGGCGGCGGAAATGCGATCTCACGAACAAGCGGCCGAGCCCGACTGCTTATGGTTGGCTCGGCCTGGTGCTGGCCGTTTCGCTCTTCTCATCGAGTTTGGCCATCCAGCCTCGATTCTCCGCCGAGATCACATTTTCGCACGACCGCACGAATCGGGACCACTCTTCCCCCGGCATTGCCTTCCCGGAAGGCAGCCACTCCTGGGCGAGATCGTCGAGCTGCGCCGCGGTTGCGTAGAACGTTGCGGCCTGGAACTCGTACCGATTTGCGGCCGCGTGCGCGGCGACGCTGCCAGCGACGGTGGTCAGAACGGCCGCCCAAGGTCCGAGTCGGGCTGAGACATCGCCGCCAGCGTATGTTGCTACGGCACCGATGGCTGCGGCGAGACCTGCCATGGTGACCTCCGTCCAACGAAATCGCTCGGCCAGGATGGCGTTCCATCGCGCCTTTGGCCGATAGTATTGGTTGATCTGCTGATAGATACGCGCATGAAGATACTTATCGGCGTCGAACATCGGAGGCGCCGGTTCACTCGGATTCCCGGTCTTTGCGCGGTCAAGTTCGAGGTCCTTTGCCCAGCCGCGGATCTCTCTGACCTTCGCCCGCAGGATGTCCAGCGCATCAGCTCCCACATAAGGGTCGGCTTTGGCGCAAAAGCAGTAGATCTCGGACTTGATCCCTTCCGATATGGAACGTGCCCGCAGCCATTTTCGGGTCTCCTCAACCGAGAGGAAATAGCGCGTCACGAATGGCGCCAGGACGAGCGCGATGGCCCCCAGTATCCCGGCGCTGGTCTTGATCGAGGCGACGCCAACCGTCGCTGCCAAGGTCTGCAGCGCCGCGCCCGAGACTGTAAGACCGAGCACAACGGTGCGGCCGCCCACATAACGCTTCTTCAGCCGGTCCGCGGTACGCGACCAGCCGATGCGATCGTCCCAGAGCGACTGGACAAGATTGTCGCTCACGTCTGGTCTGCCATTGAACGAACTTCATTAATAACGGACGTGCCACGGCCGAGCGCGGTCAGCAGTTTCAGAGCGCCGCGTTCAATGGTGTCGAGATCTCCGCGTGTGGGATGTAGCGCGCTAAGCTTAGCAAGCGTTTGCTTCACCTCCGTTTCGTCCCCACACACTATGGCGGCGGAGAGAGCAGTGGCGCAAGTCCAGACGTTCTGTTCCCGCAACCGACTGAGCGTACGGCGGACCTGCGTGTAAATCTCCCTTGCCTTCTCGATCTCGTTCGCGGACACCAATGCTTGGCCCAACAGGTCGCCGAGGTAGTAAGAAGACGGGTTGTAAGTGTAAGCGGTCGCGAGAACGTCGCGGGCGCCCACCAGATCGTCTCGTTGCTCACACCACCGCGCTTTCAAGGCAGCATTTTCGCTATTTCGACGGAACGCTTCCTTGTCGAATCCCTCTATTTCCGCAATGATCTCTCCTGCGCGGGCGCTATTATTCTGATCGAGGTAGGCCTTGCCGAGCTTGCGGAGAAGAAATATATCGCGCGGAGTCGGTCTTCGGCCGAGCTCAAACTGACGCCCCGCGTTCTCTGCCTGGCCCCCTGCCGCGTAAAGGTCGCCAAGGCGCCGATGGATACGGACATCGAGCGGCCTTTGCTTGTCGTCCACTTCCCGTCCAAAGGCTACATCGAGCCAGGTCTCCATAACAGAGGCCTCGGAGAAGCGCGATCGGCTCCATAGATCGTCGAGCCGCACAAGCCACTCCTGTATTGCCGCCTCGGTAACCGCGTGAGGTAACCGCTTCAAAATAACCGAGCTCCGTTCCATGAACTCGAAAACCGCTTTGTCTTGCTGTCGACCGAACTGGAGAATTTCGTTAGGAGATAAACCTTCGCGGAAGCGTTCGAATAGTGCGTTCACCAGTTTTAAAACGTCCGCCTCGTTCGTCCCATCTACAAGCTGGGTACGCGCAAAGGGATTCGGCACATCGACAGATCGGATCCCGAAGTCAAAGGATAGACCCGCGCTCTCTCAGCCGCGGTGGCGACAGCCGCCCCCGAAACGGCGCCAGATTCCCAGATTACCCAAGGTTTTTGGACGGACGCCGGGGTTAGTAGGATAATTGCCACATCGGTCTGACGGACCTGGTCGATAATCCACCGGAACCAGTCCTCGCCGGGCGCAATGCCGCCTTCGAGATCCTTTTTAGAGGAGTAGTTGACCGGCACGGTTTTACCGAACAGCGCATTAATCAAAGTGGCGAGGGCGTCCGCAATGAGCTGGTCGCTATGGGTATGGCTTACGAAAATGCCGCTCATCGTCTTAAGCCGCTGTCTCTATTTGTTTGGAGGAGAAACCTCCTCCACTGCCGAGGGATCAGTCAACCCAAATCCGGAGTCAGTGCCCCAAGGCATTCCGCAGAGGAGCCTAGTTCAGGATCAACAGCTCCTGCTAGGGACCTGCCCAGCGATAGGGATTTCTGGCGTGTAGCTAAACCAACTCGGTGCTGCTGCGAGAGGCGAACCTCGATGCAGCGCAGCATATCAGAGAGGCTCATTAGGCTTATCGACATGGCCCATCGGATCCGGTTCGGGATCGGCGATGGCTTAGTTTCATACTCGGGCACGTACTCGACCTTCTCGCCCAGGGCCTCCGCAACAAGCCTCGCGCAAGCCAATCATGCAAACACGAGACTCTGATTTGCGTTTTTTCTAATTCTGTCTGCACTCAGCGCCCGCCCCGTCCTGCACGATCCCGACCAGGACTGGGCTTTCACTCTGCTTTAATCGGAAAAGACGACAGAGGAACGATGCGGGCGGCCTGAGAGCTCGTCTGTAATAATTAAAGACTTCAAGAAAATGGTTCATCAGCCATCCGTCCTGGAACTGATGCCGCTTGAAGCTGATGAAACGTCGTATTGACACATGGCCAGCCGGTGCGTTCAGGATCAGGTGGAGCAGTATAGCTCGTTGGCTTCGGTTCGCGATAGTACCGATCGAGGTTTGGAGGCAGATTTGCTGGAACTGGCCTGGGACGAATATCGCGGGTGGGCCCTACGCGCCCGAAGCTTGCAGGCGGAAGCACGACGGTGGAACTCTCTGGCAATGGGCGCTGCTGTCTTGGCCGCTTTATTCGGTGCTGCGGCGGGTCAGGCGCCGTCCGGCTCCTGGCTAGGTCGCGTTCTCGCATTTGCTGCCGCAGTCGCTGCTGGCCTTACGGCTGTGCTCGGTCGCGACATGCTGGACGCGAGGCGACGGGCGGGCTGGATCCGCGCCCGGGCGACGGCCGAGGCGATCAAGTCAGAGTGCTTTCGTTTTGCGGCAGGTTTGGAAGACTACGGGCGCGAGGGCGCAGGAGCCGCACTTCGGACACGGCTGGAAGAACTCGCCGCGCCTGCGCTGCGCGAGGGGTTGACCCCCCTTGCCGATCCTGCGCGCGACGAAGATCCTCACCGCCCATCCCGGCCCATGCAGGTTGATTGGTATATCGCGCACCGGTTACGTGAGCAGCGCGATTACTATGCTGCCGGTCAGCGCCGTCACGAGCGCACCGTCGCCCGGTCTCCCGCGATAACCCTCGGTCTGGCGATTACGGCAGTAATTCTCGGTGCGGCCGGATCGGCTTTCGGCATTTCCGGTTTTGGGCCTTGGATTGGGGTCATCACCACCGTGGGCACTCTGGTAGTTGCTCAGGGATCGATGGAAAGGAGCCAATTCCTCGCCGCAACCTATGGGGCGATGGTGCCGCGATTGTCGCGCATTGCGGCCCGTTACGCAGACGATCTTATAAACCTCGTGGCGTTCACGGAAGATCTGCTGGCGGCCGAGCACGGCGGCTGGGCCGAGCCATGACCCGAACCATACCACCCCCTCCGGAGTTGCCAGAAAAGCGGATGACCGCCATGCGGCCCGGGCCTTAGACTCGGTAATCGGTCTTTAGGTCGCCTATCATAAATCCTCCCGCATCAGCCCTGCTCGCTTGGTATGATCGCCACCGGCGCAATCTGCCGTGGCGTGCGCAACCCGGCCAGGCGCCGGACCCTTACCGGGTTTGGCTCAGCGAAGTCATGCTGCAGCAAACGACTGTTGCTACGGTTATTCCTTACTATGGGCGCTTCCTGAGCCGGTTTCCCACCATCGAAGCACTCGCCGCGGCGCCGCTGGAGGCGGTGATGCGCGCCTGGGCCGGGCTTGGCTATTATGCGCGCGCTCGTAACCTGCATGCCTGTGCGCGCGCCGTGGTCGCCGCCGGAGGGTTCCCGCGGGAGCTAAGCGACTTGCGCAAGCTGCCCGGCATTGGGGCTTATACCGCGGCCGCAATTGGGGCAATCGCCTTCGATTTGCCTGTGATACCGGTCGATGGGAATGTCGAGCGCGTGCTGGCCCGGCTGTTCGCCATTACCGCACCTCTACCAGCGAACAAATCCCTGATTGACGGGGCGGCGGCCATGCTCGCGGCGGACCCGGACGCACGAGCGCGACCCTCCGACTTCGCCCAGGCATTGTTTGATCTCGGAGCCACCGTTTGCACCCCAAAGGCGCCGCGTTGCGTGCTTTGCCCCTGGATAGGTGGGTGTGCTGGCCGGGTCGCGGGAATTGCGGAGGCGCTTCCGCACAAGGCGAACCGGCCCGAGCGGCCGCGGCGATACGGCGTGCATTTCTATCTGCGCGACCCCGCCGGCGCTGTCCTTCTCCGCCGGCGGCCACCCGAAGGGTTGCTCGGCGGAACGCTGGAACTGCCTGGCACCGCTTGGCGGGCTAACGCTTGGCGAGCCGATGAGGCCCTGGCGCACGCACCCGCACAGGCAAGCTGGCGTCGGCGCGGCCAGGTCCGGCATGGGTTTACCCATTTCGTCCTCCTCATCGACCTGTTCGCTGCAGAACTGCCTCGGGTCGACGCGGAAGGCTTTCTTTGCCCGCGTCCGGCCTTGGCGCACGAAGCGCTGCCTTCGGTGATGCGCAAATGCTTGAAGATGGCGGGGGCATACGAGGGTTGAACCGGGGATGACGTCGCTCGAACCTGACCCTCACTTCGCTTCCCGGCGCCCATTTTGCGCGTTCGGTGACCCCCTTCACCCAAACGGTCAATCGGGCGAGGCGGCTGGTATCATAAAGAGCCGTTCGGGGTCGCACGGTCGATTGAATCTTGGCTATGGTATCGGCATTGTTCCTCTGGAAGCGATGATGCGGACCTCCACCTTCACACCCGAGAATGCTGCGGGTTTTACCCCCGTTGAGCTAACCTGCATGAATGCCGCCTACGCCAGGCTCCGCGCCCGGCGGGAGCGCATCACCGGCGTTGCCCTCGATGCAACCGAGCATGACCGGCTTTGTGCGCTGATACGTGGCGCGGTCACCGCGCTGCGTCGCGGAGGTTGGACGCCAACCGAGGCCGCCATTGTCGGCGAGATCGAGCGGCGAGAGCCTGCTTATCCGCCGCAATGACCGGCCTACAAAGTCTCATGACTCGAGGGCGAAGTCATCAGCCTCTAGCTCTTTATTTGAGAGCGCGATTCAGGATTTTTGCCCCCGGGGTCGCGCAGGGTGACACTCGGCGGTTTTCCGCCTCAAGCCATCGTGCTAGATGCCGCCGGCGCGCTGCACTTGCAAACTCCATCCACCTCGGAGAAGGCGGAGTAGCGCTGGGCGCTGCTTCCGGCATGGGGAGCCGAGCAGTTTTGCACCGGCCGACTCCCGCTGCTAGGAGGCTAGCACGTCACGATCGTTCCGCTTCCAGCCAAGTGTCCGGAACTGAGCGGGCAGGAAAATGTGTGGCAGTACATTTGGGAGAATCAACGCCCAACCTCATCTTCGACAGCTGCAACGACATCATCGATTATTGCTGCTGGGCGTGGAACCGGTTCGCTGACCGCCCGGAGCTGGTGAGATCCATCGGAAGCCGAGGCTGGGTGCACGGGTTCTAATCAAAGAGTCTTCATATAACCCGATATCACGGCCATAGATGTTGATCGTCCGATCGCCGCCACCGAGATCGAGCACGACCGAAACACGTCCTGGGCCATGCGATCCAATAGCGACGTGACCCAGGTGTGAACGTCATCGTCCTCGGCTGAGCGCCGGCGGGTCGCGTCCCGAAAGAAAGCCGATAACGTTTGATTTTACCTGTCGCCGTCTGCGGGGATCACTTCCCGACCGCGCGTGAGAAGAGGATGCCACAAATTGGCCTAGGCCCATACCTCAGTGTGCGGTGACGGTGAGCCGACCCGGTTGCACGGCATGCCGTGTATCGTAGCGGCAGCTCGAGCAGCGGCCTGTTTCCAACCCGGCATCGATCAGCGCCCGGCAGCCTGCCTCACTGGTTTTGCGCAAGGTTCGGAGCTGAGCCTCGCTGGGGCGTTATGGTGATGGGGCACTAGCCGCCCTCTGGGAATACAAGGTCCGCCATGGAAAGCACCGATCGCCGCACGGAATTAGCCGCCGACCGTAATGTCTTGGCCGGCGAGCGCACTTACGCTGCCTGGGTGCGCACGGGATTCACGGCACTGGCTGCCGGTGTGGGAGCGAAAAAGGTGCTGGGCGGTGTGCTGCCGAACTGGGCTATCCTGGCGACCGGCACAGTGGTGGTGCTGTTTGGGGCGTTTTGCTTCGTTGCTGCGATCTGGCGCGAGATATGGGCTGGGGCACCACCGCCGCAGCCTGATGTGCGCCGCTTACCTCGTTTGATTCTGATCAGCGTGAATGGGTTCTTGGTTCTTGTGTGCCTCGCCGCGGTTCTGGGCGTATGGTTTGGCAAGACCGGCGGAGGATAGCCGGTTAGGAGGATCATGGCGGCCGCTATGAGAACATGCCCGCTGCCCTGCCCTATTCCTCGTTGAGTAGCTCATCCAGCGTCACTGGGCATCGCTCGGGCAGCGGTAATGGCGGCTGGCCGTCAATGGTAGCCGGCATGGCCCGAAGCGCCCGGCGGTAGATCGTTCCAAGGTCGATCTTGGCGCGCATGCTCTCGGTGAAGTCGTCCGCCGCATCGCCACGGGCGCGTACCGCTTCGGCGCGCCAATGATCTACATAAGGTGAGCGCGGCCACGCCTCGGCTTTGAGGTCGTGCAGGAGCGCCTGCAACAGAGCAGAGCGCACTGCCTTAACCTCGCTTCGCCCCACGCTCTCGATCTCCTCGATTACATTCTCCCAGTCGATCTGATCATTGATGCGCTCGCCGGCAGCTACCCGACGCAGCAGCGCTGCTTGGTGTTCGGACCAGAGGAGGATGTCTCGCTCGTATTCGCTCATGGCTAGTCACACGCATTCTTATTTGATTGATGCTGCACTCGGGTCGACAGGTACGGCTGGCGCCTTCCTGCGTAGCCAGTGCGGCTTCCGCCATTCTCCGAATAGCTGGTGAGAACCCGGCGCAATGGGGTGGTAATTCGGCGTCTGCAGTTCCAGCGCGGTCGGAAGCTGCTCCGAAGGATACGGACTGAAGCCTCCGGCAGCGTGTGCGAGCGGCGCCAACGGAAGACCCAAAGCCAGGACTAGCGGCGACGCGATTAGAACGGTTGAGCTTCGCACTTTTCTCCCCCAGTGGTCACCCTCAATATAATGATGACCACGCGGGTCAATATCCATACCTGCCGAATCTCAGCCAGCACGGGGAGCATCTCAATCGCCGCGTGCGGCTTAGGGTTCCGGGCGGGTGAGTTGGAGCAGAACCGGGGTAATTTGCCCCCGCTCCAGTTACCCATCTATTGTTACCCGCGGTCTAAATTGGTTTTCGCTTTGCTTCGCTAAGTTCTTGATTTCATTTACGGGCCCGACACGATTCGAACGTGCGACCTTCGCCTGGCAGCGACGCTACCGCTGTGCTGGTCATCGTGTTCGAGGGCTGCGGTTGCCCCACGGCGGCCCGCAAATGGCTCCAAAAGGCCGCTGAGGCTGCGGTTCATGGGATCGTAGGGCGCCCATCCTGGCCGCGGTAGCCCGTCATAAGCGCGAGGAACTGGCAACTGAGTTCACCGGCTCCTATTTGGACACCTGCGCGCGAGCGTCCTAGGGAGCATGTATTCCGGAAGCCACAGACAAAAATGCCAAGCTTAGAACGCCGACCCCATCATCTTGGTTCGGACTGGATACTATCTTCATAAGCCGCGGCAGGGCGGCCCCCCGATGGTTATCTCGACAAAGGCACGACGGTCCGGAGTCTCGGCCTGCGAGATGAGAATTTCGAAGCGTTTTTGACCGAAGATGGCACTATATGCTTTGTCGAGCTTGCTTATTGCCCTTATAAGACAAGATCGTCCTGCTCTTCCAAACCAACCGGGAACACATCATCCCACTCTCATTGGGTGGAAAGAACGGATTTACCATCCCTGTGCAGATTGCCGCGAACTCCAAAAAGGGGCACGCCGTTGACGGGGCTGTAGCAAATGATCCCGTAATGACGTTTATCCGCGCCAAGCTTGGCGCAAAAAGGGCAAAATAATGAGCAGGTTAAAGCAGTATGGAAGAGGACGACGGATCAGGACGGTAATCCCTGGCAAGTCATCATACACAGAGGCAGTCCGATTGTGCGCGACCCGAAAACCCGCCGGGTATTATCCGATACGTTTCGTACGGTCGGTCAAGAATTGATCGTATATCTCAAGGGTGAATCGCGTGAGCACAAGGCTCGGGCTAATAAGGTGCCCAGACACTGTACCTTCAACCGGCTCTGATCCTACGATTTCGGCATCGGAAAGGTATACATGCGGCGCTTTGCTGCCGATGGCAGCATTGGTGGTGCGCATAAGAGGTGTTCTGTTTGCAATATTGTTGACCTTTTCTCCTTTGATGCCGTATGGCCCAAGGGACCGTTTGGGATAAATTTGATGATCCTCGATCTCATCCGACTGAATTTCCGCTAATTGCTTTCTGCCCGGCCCGAAGTCACGCGCCTTTTTTGATAAGATCAGAGAGATCACGCCTCGGTAAACGGCATTGTCGACACGGGACACGCCATCAAGAATTGAAGAGCGGTAACCGAAGTCTCGCACGCTATCAGGCTCGTTATTCGAATTCTCGAGCCAACCGCCTCCTTTATCTTCTTCGCCGCTTAGCCACTGACGAACGGTGCGCTGGAGTTTTGTCTCTGTAGCGCTCACAAAATATTGCGAAAACACCGAGCGCTAGTACCATCTATCCAACATACGCCTTCGGTTGTCAGTTGATCGAAACTTGTTGGATGAGATAATCACCTCGAGAGGCGAAATCATGTCAACGAGTGGGATGAGTCGCTCCCCAAAGCAACCATACCTAGTATGCAGTATTTCGAGAGCCACTTCCAGAGCATCAACGGCAAAGGTCCAGTGTTGCTTGAAGACTTGGGGCGAGAGTTCTAATATATCTCCTCGCCGAGCAGTCTGCTTTTCTTTAAGTGCAATTATTCGCGGGAGCGCAATTGGCGCAATTCCCTCGCCTTTAGGTTCGAAAAGCTTGACGAACGGCCGGTCGCATGCGGCCTCAAGCATGTCGCGAAGGTTCACTTTATGAGGGAAACACCGAGCGACCAACAAATCAAACACGGTTAAGCGCGTGCCTGTGGTGTTGATGGTTTCGAAGACAGTGCATATCACATCTGAAGAAGTCCCTTTTTTAATCTCCTCAAAATGCACTTGATAGCCGGTTATTTTCTCAATGAACCTTCGAATGAAGTCAGACTGCCGTTGCGAATATCGGTCATATTTTCCCTTGTCCCCGCCGGCCTTCGAGAAGGTATAGTCAGATAGCCACTTGCTGTAGCTGATGCCCCGTGTTTCGTGAATGATGATGTTAAGTGGGAAAAGACCCCGAGCCTGCTCCTTGGCCGTCTCCGATAATGTCGTTTTAACCTCTTTCTCTCTGACGAAGAGCAATAGCTCCTCGACTTCGGAGTTCGGCAGGTCAGGCTTTTCCAGATACCGGGCATAATCGAAATAATAGGCAAGCAAGCTTGATGAAAGCCGAGCAGGGCAAGTTGCCGATCCCTTGCGAGGCAAATTCGGGCTCAACAAGAGGACAGTGGCTAACATCTTATCCGTCGCGAGAAGCGGTCGCGCGCGCGCCACGCGATCCGCAATGTGAATAAGCATCTTGTACTGCCTGATCGTCGACACCCTTGGTGCTGTAGCGGCCTCGGGCGTGACCTATATCCTCCCAATCGTCGCCCTCGTTGCAGCTGTGCTGGCCGGGGAACCCCGCGGCAGCTCGACGTACTCGCGATGGAGCAATTCTGGGGGCAGGTATCCTCCAGTCCGGCGGCAACGATAAAGGAAGGGCTGAATCGCCCGGTCCAAGCTGCGTCTGCGGTTCACCCGACAAACCACCAAACTGGGCCAGCTGAGCGGGCTGAGTGGCCGAAGGATCCCGCCAAGGCAAATTTCAGCATGAAAGCGGCGTGCTGGGTGCCGACGTGATCTCCGGGAGGGGCAAGGTGGCTCGGCTCGGCAATTAGCTCGAAGCTACCCGTAATCGTCGTCGCACGCGCCCGAAAGCCTGGGATCCAGAAGCCAAGCCCGAGGAGGCAAAGCCCTTGCGCATCGTGTTGGCGCGGAAGCCGGAAAAAGATATGGAGTGTATCGCAAGCAGCGCCGCAAGCCGCTTAAGAGACCTTGCGCCGGCTGGCAACGATGTACCCGCTGCTGCAGCCGGGAGTGGAGCCCGCGATCGTGGGTAAGCCGGCTGCCGTCCCCCGGGCTTGCCCACGCCAGGGCGCACCGGTAATGGTGGGCCACTAAGCGATCTTACTGGCCAGTTCATCCCGCGAGCTGATCGAAGCGCCCACCTGGAATGGCCGGCCCGTAAGCATGTGCAGAACCTCCGACTCGCAGTCTGAATCGTGCCTAAAAATCGTGATACGCACCTGGGCTAGCGCGTCCTCGGGACTGCGAAATGTCCGAGTTTTAGGCCCTCAAGTGTGATGTCTCCCTTGTTGTACAGCATCGTTTCAAATTGCGGCCCCCGGTTAATGCTGGCTTGCTCCGCATCACACCGTTTGCTGTTTGTCTTCTGAGACGAATCGGAAGCGCTACTCGGGCGCCTCATCCCGCGCACACAAAGCATAACGGCTTTGCACGGCGCAAATTAACAATAATTTACAGCGAAACCAAATCCTTGGCCGGGCTAATTACAGCCGGGCTAATTACAAGTTGCCCATGTTGGCCTGGCGACGGATGATTTTCACCCCAAGCCGGGCGGCGATGGACGCGGTCAGGCAAGTCGTCCCCGAACCGATAATGGCGAGATCGAAATTAACCGCTGCCATTCGGTTTCCACCCCGCTTGAATTCCGCGTCTGCACAAGCCAGGTTGAACCGTAATAATACGATCCGGGCCCCTCTGGCGGGAAACCAGCTTAAGCTGGCCAACCCTGCGATGTCGGATCACCGCGCAATGTGCGGTGGCCGGTGCTGGGGCGATCGTTTCCGGAAACTCCATCGGACCGCGCACTGTCTAGCATTCTACAGCAGGCGAGGACCGCATGGACTGGCTCACCGATCCGCAGATTTGGGCGAGCTTTCTCACGCTCACCGCGCTGGAGATCGTGCTCGGGATCGATAACCTGATTTCCTCTCGGTCCTATCGGCCCGGCTCCCACCTGCCCAGCAGGCGGCCGCGCGCCGGGTAGGACTTGTGCTCGCACTCGGCATGCGCCTGGCCCTGCTGGCCGGCATCGCCTGGAGCGTGCGGCTCACCGCACCAGTAGTAGCGCTTGCAGGCCACGGGTTTTCCTGGCGCGACTTGATCCTAATCGGCGGGGGCGGGGCCTGTTCCTGGTCTACAAAGGCACAGGCGAAATCCATGCGCGGATCGAAGGGGAGCCGCACCAGGGCGGGGCGGGGCGCCGAGCCGCCAGCTTCATCTCCATTGTCGCCCAGATTGTCTGTCGCCCAGATTGTCGCCCTCGATCTCGTATTTTCTCTCGACAGCGTGATTACAGCAGTGGGGATGGCAAGCCAGGTCCCTGTGATGATGATTGCGGTAGTGATCGCCGTTCTGGTGATGCTGGTCGCCTCGGAGCCTGTATCGCGGTTCATCAATCGCCATCCCACGGTGAAGATGCTTGCGTTCAGCTT